>CBDTUM010000006.1:0-73013 GCA_965363495.1 uncultured Desulfopila sp. | reverse complement strand
GGCATGGGCGTGTTCTTTCGAGAAGATCTCTTCCTCGTTGACGACACAAGTTGCGCAGAAATTCGTAGGAGGGAAGCGAGACTTCTGTCTTCTGCGGTAGGACACATTCTCCTTTTTTGAGAAATTTTGGGCACTGCTTATGGCACACTTTGGCTGCATCTCTTCACTTAACTATTGGGTAACAGGGCCGAGTTCTTCACGGGGAGTAGATAACAAGCTGACACCTTATCGTGACGCGTCTAAAAGACAGCAAGGGAGACGAAAGGGCTCTGCCCGTTTGGAAACGATATTGTCGGGATATTCCTTATAGCGTCTTTTGTGGGCCTCCTTTAGTTACTTCCTCACCACCAAAATTTCTCCACGGGCTAATCTATAATTCAACGGGGTTTGCAACAAAATTAACTCCCCGTCCAGAGCGACATGGACTTTTTTGCGATGATGGAAATTCATCTCAATGTGATCGACTAACTGGTTCTGGAGGACGATTTCTTTGGACATTGGGTCAATGCCCCCAATAAAGGATTTTATGACCAGCAGAATAACCTGAAACCTGCTGTCGCATTCCACCGCCAGCAAGTGGAGTCCGGCTTGTCCTCCATTTTTTACCTGGCCAATTGCAGGCAGGCCGAGTTCTCGTTCTCCTATGCCAATGAATACCAGCGGAGTACGCAGCTCTTTGCCCGCCAGATTGACCCAGATTGATCTGAATTCTATGAATCGGCGCATTCCGGCGATGATTGATGCCGGGAGATAGTGCATACGGTTTTCCAGGTATTCACGGCTTCTGACAAAGCTCGGGTATGCACCGACGGAACTTGTATTAATGAACAGTACATCGTTGACATAGCCGACGTCGACTGGTTGGACTTCACCAGTCAAGGCCAGATCCAAAGCTTCCTCCGCCTGGAGGGGAATACCCGTACGTTGGGCAAAATGATTCAGGGTACCCGATGGAATGACTGCGAGTTCTGTCGCTGTACCGGCGAGCTGGGACGCGGCCATGGCAACGGTCCCATCGCCACCGCTGACAAGTATACGCTTGGCCCCTTTCTCAACCGCTTTGCTAATTCTTTCGACCATTTCTAACGGGGATACCGGTTCCAGCTCGATTCGCCTGTCGTCTTGTATTGATTCGAGCATTTTTTGCGAACTGCCTGAACCGGGATTGTAATAGAGGGGAAGCGCAGGAGAGGAACTGTGCATATGCTACCTCTTGTCATAGGTGCTACGGGTTGAAGATGTTTCCGACCAGCCATTTTGCCCACGAAAAAACAGCTGGCTACCTGCAGGTTGGAAGGCACCATGCTTCCATTCCCTGGTTTTGATGGTCAATTCACGGCGGTTGCCGTCAATAATATTAAAGCTGTTCGGACTGTCCGTCATCAGACGGTCAGATAAGGTCGTTCCGCTGTGCGAGATAATTATCCCTTCAAGAATGTGAGTATAGGCAATATGTACATGGCCGCTGAGGATGATATCAACGCCGGCTTCTTTCAGCACCGGCAATGCTCTGTCCCGGCCGCTGATGATATGTCGGTGTGAGTATTCCTCCGGTAGCCAGAAAGGGTGGTGTATTACCAGTATACGCAACTTTTCGGCAGGCTGTCTTGTCATTATTGCTGCGGCATCGTTACGTTGTTTTTCATTTATTCGTCCGCGCGACCAGTCGGTGAAAGAACTGGAGCGCCTTGTGGTATTGATTCCAAGAGCAATATAATCACCATTGTCTAAGATAGGTTCAACTGGAGAGCAGACGTATCTATGCCATTTCTGCCATGGGCTGAAAAACCGTTCGGCCAGATTAAAGGCCGGGATATCATGATTTCCGGGAATAGCGAGGAATGGCCATTGCAGATTGTCAAGAAAAGCCTGGGCAGCGATAAATTCCCTGGATCGGGCGCGTTGAGTAAGATCTCCGCTGACTATAACCAGATTTGGCTGTATCTCGACGAGACTCTGGTTGAGGGCTTCTGCCAGATGCGGTGCGGATCGGCCAAAGTGAAGATCCGATATATGGACAAGAGTGGTCATGAGATACTTATAACTTTTGTTAATTACTGGTTCTGTGGAGAAAAAGTCTCCAGGAAAGCTGAAGATTTCTTTCAGCTGTTACGGCTTATAGAGGTTCTTATGCAATTTTTATACATGATCGCAGTGCTTTCCCAGCAATTTTTTATCTCACGTCTCGTCGGGTTATAGAAATTGTCCCTGTAGGCAAGGGATTTGCATATCCTGATATTGAAGGAAGAGACACGCAATAGAAAGATGCATCGTGACGAACATCTGAGCCACGGTGTAATACTGAACAGAAGGAGAAGGCTGTGTATAATAAAGAAGAACTCTGTGCAAAGATTACTGAGATTTACCCGGAGATAGGGGAATGTGGGATAGACATCGATGTGAAATTTGATGATGAAAAAAATGCCTGGGTTGTCGATCTGAAAAAAGATTCCACGGAACTCAAGCATTACCTGGATCTGCCGGAGGCTGAACAGTGCATGGACGGACAACAGTGTGTTTCTCTAGGTCTGGAGATTGCGCAATTGAGAAATAATATTGAACGGAAACAATACTGAGACATGTCCAGTTGTACAGGACAGAGTCCTTTGCGGTCAGACAATAACACATCAGGTTTGTGTTCAGTCTGGTCTACAGGGAGGACTGTCTCCTGATAAAACGAGGATAACTTCATAGGGGGGGAAATCATGACTGAAATAACAGTAGCTGGAAGAAAAATTCAACTGGACTCTGAAGGCTTTCTTGTCAATGGAGAAGATTGGAATCCGGATGTTGCCAAAGAAATCGCCAAACACCTTGGTATGGAGGAACTTGACGATGCTAAGGTGGAGATAATTGAATTCATGCGAAAGTATTATCATAAATTCAATGCCTTCCCCATCCTAAATTATGTCTGTAAATATGTCGATCAGCCGAAAGAATGCCTCAACCATGAATTTGTCAATCCGATGAACGCCTGGAAGATAGCAGGGCTGCCCAAGCAGGACGGTATTCATTTTGTTGCTGTCGATGGAAAAAATTACAAGATGGAAGAGTGTTGCTGACAGCAGTTGAGTTTGCCTGAAATTGCAAAGTAACCGTTGCGTGGAAAGAGAAACTATTCTGGCATGTCACATGCGAAAGGTAGCACTAACAGGTAATGAAGATTGCACTTTACCGGGGAGCTGTAGGCAGCACCCCGTTTATAATTAAAACTTCACAAAGGAGCTCGAAATGGCAAAAAGAAGGCAGGTTTACAAATGTGACGCATGCGGAAACATTATTGAAGTACTCGAAGGCGGTGATGGAAAACTGGTCTGTTGCGGTGAAGACATGAAACTGTTTAATGAGAGCACAACCGATGAGGGCAAGGAAAAACATGTTCCGGTAATCGAAAGCGCCGCTGACGGAGTAAAGGTAAAAGTTGGCAGCAATCCGCATCCAATGGAAGAAAAACATTATATTCACTGGATTGAAGTCATCGAAGGCGACGACTCTTGTCGTCACTATCTCAAACCAGGTCAGGCACCTGAATCCGTCTTCAAAGGTGTTTCCAAGAACGTTACGGCCCGTGAATACTGCAATGTCCATGGGTTATGGAAATCCTGATTTCCCTGATTGACTGCTCCAGAGTGCAAAAAGTATTCTTGCGCTTTGGAGCAGTTCTCCATCCTCTTATTTGCCGATGACCTTTTTCATCCTTCCGAATCGTCTTCCTTTTCAATTTCCTCTATTTTAATCGCTACCGCCTGATCGGACGGTTTGATAACACCGCCCAAATGTTTGGTATAAGAATAGGTAAACTCGGCACCGAACAACAGGATCAGAACAGAGTAGTACACCCAGGCCAGAAGGGCCACGAGGGAACCCGAGGCACCATATGATTCGGTAAAATTACTGGTGTTGAGATAAAAACCGATCAGATATTTGCCGAGAATAAAAAGAATGGTGGTGAGAACTGCGCCGACCCAGACATAGCGCCATTTAATTTTGGCATCCGGCAGCACCATATATATAAGGGCAAACACCGTGGCAATAAGGGTACTGGAGATGAGGGTGTTGACGATCCAGATCAGGTAGTAGGCCAGGCCGGAAAAGTAGTGGTAGATGAAGGTTCGAAACAGGGCGATCAGCGTATCGGACACCAGGGAAATCAGGACCAGAAAGCCGAGGGAGGCTATCATTGCCAGAGACAGCAACCGGTTTACCAGGAACTTAACAAGCCCTCTTTCGGGTTTTGGCTTGATGCCCCAGATGGAATTGATGCTCTCCTGGAGGGTGACAAAGACGGTTGTCGCACTGAAGATGAGAGTAGCTATGCTGATCACCTTGGTAAGAATATTTCCTTTAGTCTGGACAGCTTTATCCATCAGTCGCTCGACTTCCTGCGCGCTGTTCTGACCGGCCATCTCAGTGATCTGGCTCAGCATCCCCTCTCTGACACTTGCGTTTTCATAGAAAGAACCGGCTATCATTACCGTGATAAGAGCCATCGCCGGCAAAGAGAATATCGCAAAATAGGATATCGACGAACTGTACACAAATGGCCTGCCTTGGATAAATTTTTTGCCGGCATCTTTGAAAACCAACCACCATTGCTTTGCACTTAATTTCATTGTCGTTTTTCCTCGGGCCAGAGGTTATCGCCGCTTATCCGGCAGGAACGTCTCCAATTTTACTTCTTCGCATCAATTTATATGCCAATGAGGTTTTTTTCTCCATGGTGGATTCATTGGATGAATAGTGCTAAGTATCCCCGCTTTTATCAGGAAATCCTTGGAAAAACTGGAAGAATAGAGCTCGACATAGGCAAAAAACCGATAATTAAGCTAATCGAAAATGGCGGTTAGGACCATAACGATCGAGGTTATTTCGAGTATTTGCAAAGTTTTTACTCTGGTCAATTCAGTAAAGGGCTCAGCATAGAGATGATATCGCTTTCCCATGAAGGGGAGGGGGCATGATGCTGTTTTTGTGCGGTTCAACAACGGTTTTCCTGTCGATCATCGCCTGTTTAAAGGTATTCAGCACACCGGTGGTCTCATCGAGTAGAAAGTGGGCGCCGGCAATCTGATCCTGTTCGTCAACTAGAATTTTGTATGCACCATACTGTAACCCGACTCCTTGGTACGTCGAGCCAATCATAAAAAATGTATCACAATCCATCATCATATCCCAGCTCGGCCTGGTACCCAGCAATCCTGTTGAGCCGGTAACATAGGGCAGGTCATCGAGCATGGCCATCTTGCCGAGCAGCGCTTTGTCGAGCCGATATGCCATTGGAAAAATAGGGCGTCTTCTTTTACGGCATAAATGCTATATGGATGCTGCATGCAACCTTGAATCTATTTGTAACAGCAGTTGCCTTTTGTCCGTAAAGTCAAGTGACTGCAGTCGGCAACCTAACGGTTTCCAGGTACGGGGACATCAGCCTCATCTACATTCTCATTAGCTATTTTTTCATTCGCCCTCTGCTGATCTTCCTGATCAGTATCAAGTCTTGTCTGCTGATTTTTCTCGGTCGGTTCACAAATCAGCTCCGCCAGAAGGGGAAAATGATCGGAACCAAATTTCTCAAGCCTCTTCATGGAACAGAGAGTGAAATGGCTGCTATGGAACAGGTGATCCAAAGGCCAACGCATAAATGGGTAGTCAGCGTGATAGGTGTTAAACATGCCACGGCCTATACGTGGATCAAGCAAGCCACTCATTTTTCTAAATAAGCGGGTATTTTCCGACCAGGCGACATCGTTGAGATCCCCGGTAACAATCACCGGCGAATCTGATTTTGCAACGCTTTTTGCTACAATAATCAACTCTGCATCCCGCTCGGAAGCGTCATCGTTTTCAGGAACCGGTGGTTTGGGATGGAGAAAGTGCATACGAATATTTTGTTCTGATGGTAATTTCACCCGGGTATGTATCGATGGGATGTCCGACTGCACCAGGTACTTAATCTCGCTGTCGATCAATTCAAATTTGGAATAGAGATGCATGCCGTAAAGGTTCTCGAGGGGACATTTCTTACTGTATGGATAGTCGACTTCCAATACTTTCAACCTGGACTCCCACCACCTATTGGATTCGAGAGTGACCAGGATATCCGGTTGGTTTACGCGGATAATTTTGAGTAAGCCCTCCGAATTACGGTTGGTGCCAAGAACGTTGGCAGTCATAATCCGGAGCCCGCGCTTCTTTTCCCCATGTTTGGAAGCTTTTACCTCAACCGGATGTAGTCTCGTATACGGGATTATCCAGAAGCTATGATAAAAAAGACAGAGCGTTGCCGGAGCGATGGTGAACCAGGATAGATGGCGTGACAAATCTAGTATCAGGAGCCCGGTTATACCCAGTAGGAGAGCAACCACCGCCAGTTGCAAACGCGGAAAATCCAATATCCGCACCACCCAGAACTCGCGACGCCATAACGGTAAAAGCGTAAAAACTACCAGAAGAAGTGTTGCCGAAAGTAATATTGCATCTTTCATGTCACCGCTAACCAGATCCATCGTAAAATTAAAAATCCTATAGTGGAAATTACTATGAAAATCAAAGCCAGTGCCCCAATGAGGGCCGTCATGAAACAGCGGCTTGAGGCAGTGGCTTCCCCCGGACTGTCCAGATAGTCGTCAAGCAGTTGCACGTTGCGCAGATTGGCTTTCCATACCATGTCGAACGCATCTCCGACAAAAGGAACGAAGCCGATAACTGACTCAACAGCTATGTTGTAGCCCATTTTCAGGAGGATGTTTTTAGGTACTCCCAGGCGAGCCGCCGCAACCAGGATATAACTGGATAACACAGTTCCTATCCCATCGCCGATCCCCGGAATAAGCCCAATAAGCGCATCGGCGCCGACCTTGTATTGCGTACCCGGCAGGGGAATTGAGTTGTCCAGAAACCATGCTAGACGACTAAGATGTTGTCCTGTTTTATTTTGTTTGTTCATTGACAGTGCACCTTCATAAAAAAAGAGACTTCAGAAAGGAAATGTCCGCTTGCAACTGTGGCCTTGCAACTTCCTTGCCTGTTATATTAAAGCTGCATACCGCTTTTGTCTTCTTAAGAACTTAAATTTACCAAACCATTGTTGTATTACCTCAAAAACTGTGGCATGGTACTCGAAGATAATGCTATCAGGAGCTTATTTTCTGCGCTACCTCCGGGTCGTTTTACTCTTGTGCCTGTATGGTGGCCGGTCCATTGCAGTTTGGTAACCAAATGGAGGTTAGCCATGCCCCGCAATAAATCCGCAACTGCTTTTCCCACTTCAAGCGAGCCCCCTACTTCTTCCGAGCAACTCGATTTTTCTTCTGCCGAATTCAATCATATCGACGATCTGGACGACAACACCGGTAATTGTCGCGCCTTTCATTCGCTTACCGGCATTGTTACCGCGGATATGCGCCATCAGGAGCAACGGCGGCAGTTGTCTTCCAGGGCTCAGGAGCCGGCGGCAGAGACAGGAGATGAGACCGAGCAAAAAAGCAGCGACGGCGAAGCAGAGCTGAAAGCGGCGATACCGATGATGCAGGCTATACAGGAGAGCCTGCCGCCCCTTTTAACCATCGTTTCCAAAGGCCGTCTGCTCATTATCGACGTCGAACTCGAGCGGGCTCTCACCTGCGCAAAGCGCCTCAGTCAGAGGGGAATAGAATGCACCCTCTGTACCCCAACCCATGGCCGGGGCGGTTTTTCCGCGACAAGTATTGATTCCTTTTCCTTTGTCGAAACCGATTCGATTATTATCAGCGGCACTTTTGGCGGCTTTGTGCCGACGGTGCGAGCGGCGGATGGCACGATCAGAGATTTATCCACTTCGACCGGACACCTGTCCTCTGCAACAGGACAGTCAGACGCCGGTTTTGATCTGGTTCTCGATCTGCAGCCAACACCCTCCTTTGTCGGCGAGCAGTTGCCGGTGGGGTACTACGCCCCGGGCGAAGATCCCCTGTCGCTTGAGGCGGCGCTGTCTGAGCTGCCGGAGATGCGGGGACGGTTCAAAAAACCGCAATTTGTGGTCATGACCGCCAATCGCTGTCTGCATGGCTGGTCGCATCTTGACAGCTGCCGGCAATGTGTTGATATCTGTCCGGTTGCGGCGCTTGCCTCAGAAAACCGCTTGGTGGTTGTCGATCAATACCGCTGTCAGGGGTGCGGTGCTTGTGCCCTGGTTTGCCCTACCGGTGCCATGCAGGTGCCCGGTCCGCGCCGGGAATTGCTGTCCAGGTTGGAGCAGTTGCTGCGCCAATCGCTCAGCACTGACCAGGTACCGACCCGGGTTATTTTCATTGATATGAACTGTGAGGAGCTTGTCTCCCAGACAAAACATGACAGGGGCGGCCGGGACCTCTTTTTTGAGGTAGAAGAAGTGGGTTTTATCGGCACGGACGTGCTGCTGGCACCTTTGGCCTATGGCGCCGTCGGCGTTGCTTTAATCTGTGACCGCACCAGAGCTGCATCACTGAGAGAAGCGCTGGCGGAACAGATGCGCTTTGGCGCGGCAATTATCGAAGGGCTGCAGCTGCAGGCGAACAGTCTTTATTTTGCCGAGCGGCTCGACGATCTGCCGAACATCCCGGTGCGTACGGGAGCGGCAATGGCTGCACCTACCGGTTTTTCCCTGGATCATGACAAGCGCACACTCACCCGGCTGGCTGCCCGCCATATCGTGGCGCAAAACAGTGCCCGGCAGCCGGTCATAGAACTCCCGGCTGGTGCCTCATTCGGGACCATTGCTATCGCTGCATCCTGCAGCCTCTGCATGGCCTGCGTGGGAGCCTGTCCTGCCGGAGCCCTTCTTGCCGACGGGGAAACCCCGCGACTGGCGCAGATCGAGTCCCGCTGTCATCAATGCGGGGCATGCAAGGCCGCCTGCCCGGAAAATTGTATCAGTCTGCAGCCCCGGCTTCTCTGCGATACTGTTGTCGCCGATACCCCGCGCGTTCTCTATGAGGCGGAACCTTTCAAATGTATTGTTTGCGACGAACCGTTTGCCTCGGCGAACATGGTCAGCAAAATGCAGGAGAAACTTGCCAACCACTGGATGTTCAGCAGCGATCAACAGAAAAGACGCCTGCAGATGTGCAGCACCTGCAGGACCCGTGATGTTTTTAATACCGGAGACTATCAGAGATGAAAACCTCAACTGCAACGGAGAACCGAACCGGCGACTCTTTCGGCCATGATGCTATCCGGACTGACGGATATGTGCTACTGGCGGCCTTGCTAAACAATGCCCCCTCTGCTGAGCTTCTTGAGCTGGTGCAAGACCTAGGCTGGGCCGAAGACCTTTCCATGGCAATGAATCAGGCCCTGGAGGAGCTTAACCGCGCCGGGACCCATTGTTCATTGGCCGAAATTACTAAGGAATTCAACCGGCTCTTTATCGGCCTCGGCAGCGGCGAACTCGTACCGTACGGTTCCTGGTACCTGGAAAAAATGATTCAATCTTCACCGCTTGCGGCAATTCGCGCCGATCTGCTTCGGTTAGGGATAGTCAGACAGTCCACCTGCTTTGAACCTGAGGATCATGCGGGCGCGCTGTGTGAAATTATGGCACTGCTGAGCCTGCCGGTCAATGACATCGCCCTGCACGAACAGGCCGCTTTTTTCCGGCGCCATCTGGCGAGCTGGATGCCGAAGTTTTTTCAAGATCTGCAGCGTGCTGAAAAAAATCACTTCTATCAAAAGGTAGGGAGCTTCGGCGGATGTTTTCTGGCCGGCGAGAGCACCTATCTGCAAAATTTCACAGCCCAGGAGGAGAGGATATGAGCGAAGACTATTCCGAGGCCAGACGTTTTTTTCTAAAATCCGTGGTACTGGCTGCGGGGGCAGCCGTCGCTGCGCCGACCGCGACAAACGCCATGCTCAAAGCCAAACCGGTAGTGCAAGTGGAGCCGCCATCGGCAAAGGGCTATAAAGAGACGGTACATATCAGCAAATATTACCAGACGGCGCGCAGCTGACAGGCGTGCAGGCTGGAAAGAAGGCAAAGTGTCGAGGAGAAAAAATGAAACAAACGAGGAAAAAATGGCTGCAACAAGTAGCTGAGCAACCGGTACAGCGGGAAAGGATCGACCGGCGCAGCTTTCTGCGGCGAAGCGGGGTGGTTCTCGGCAGTGGTGCCCTGATGAGCCTTCTGCCGCTGTCGGCTGTGCGCCCGGCCTCGGCCCAGGAAAAAATGAATATTCCTGTGCCGGATGTTCCGATTATTGAAAAGCGGTCGGTCTGTACCCATTGTTCGGTTGGCTGCGGCGTTATCGCCGAGTTGCAGAACGGTGTCTGGACCGGTCAGGAACCCGATTTCGATTCGCCGATCAATCTCGGCTCGCATTGCGCCAAAGGGGCATCGGTCAGGCACCATGGCCTGGGCCTTCGTCGCCTGAAATATCCCATGAAGCTGGTGGGCGGTAATTGGCAACGTCTGTCCTGGCAACAGGCCATCAATGAAATCGGCGATAAGCTATTGGAAATCAGGAAGACGTCCGGCCCTGATTCGGTCTTCTGGTGCGGTTCTTCGAAGGCGAGTAACGAAGGCTCGTATCTGCAGCGCAAATTTGCTGCTTTCTGGGGGAGCAATAATATCGATCACCAGGCCCGTATCTGCCATTCGACCACGGTGGCAGGAGTCGCCAGTACCTGGGGTTACGGGGCGATGACCAATTCTTACAATGATATGCACCACTCCAAAGCCATGCTTTTTGTCGGCAGTAATGCGGCCGAGGCCCATCCGGTGGCCATGCAGCACGTGCTGCGCGGCAAGGAGAACGGCGCGATAATGATCGTGGTCGACCCCCGCTATACCCGCACTGCGGCTCATGCCGACATCTACGGGCGTCTGCGGCCTGGCACCGATATACCCTTTATCTATGGCCTGCTCTGGCATATCTTCAAAAACGGCTGGGAAGATAAGCAGTACATCGCCGAACGGGTCTGGTCGATGGATGATATCCGGGCCGAGGCGGAAAATTGGCCGCCTAAGGAGGTAGAAAATGTCACTGGCATGCCCGAGGCGAAGGTGTATGAAATTGCCAAAACCATGGCGGAAAATCGTCCCGGTACCATCGTCTGGTGCATGGGTGGGACCCAGCATCATATAGGAACCAGTATAACCAGGATCTTCTGCATTCTGCAGCTGGCGCTCGGCAATATTGGCAAGGCAGGTGGCGGCGCTAATATTTTCCGGGGTCATGACAATGTGCAGGGAGCAACCGACGTCGGCCCCAACAGTCACACCCTGCCCGGCTATTACGGGTTGAATGAAGGGGCCTGGAAGCACTGGGCTGGAGTATGGGGCGTTGACTATGAGTGGCTGCGTGGCCGTTTCGATTTAAGCACCAAATACGATGCCGGCAACGGCGACATGCAGTACACCATGAATATTCCGGGCATCCCGGTATCACGCTGGATCGACGGGGTTCTCGAGACTAAGGAGAATTTATGCCAGCGCGACAACTTCCGGGCGGTCTTTTTCCAGGGCCATGCCAGTAACAGTCAGACCCGCGGTACCGAGATGAAAAATGCCCTGGAAAAGCTGGAGATGGTGGTCATTTCCGATCCCTATCCGACCCATATGGCGGTGATGAGTGAGAGAAAAGATAACACCTATCTGCTGCCGACCTCCACCCAGTTTGAAACCTATGGCTCGGTGACCGCCTCGAACCGCTCTTTGCAGTGGCGGGAGAAAATCATTGACCCGCTGTATGAATCGAAACCGGATCATATGATTTTGTATCTGCTGGCCAAAAAACTTGGTTTTGCCGACCAGTTATTCAAAAATATCAAGATAGTCGGAGAAGAGCCACTGATCGAGGACATCCTGCGCGAGATCAATCGCGGCACCTGGACCATCGGCTATACCGGGCAGAGCCCGGAGAGACTGCAATTGCACGCCAAACACCGAAGTACCTTTAACACTACTACCCTGCTGGCCGAAGGCGGACCCTGCGACGGCGAATATTATGGGCTGCCCTGGCCCTGCTGGGGAACCCCCGAGATGAAACATCCCGGAACGCCGCTCCTTTATGATCCGAGCAAATCGGTGGCCAAAGGGGGGCTTACCTTCAGGGCCCGTTTCGGCACTGAGCGCGATGGGGAGAACCTGCTCGCTGAAGGAGTCTATTCGGTTGGCTCGGAGATTAAAGACGGCTATCCGGAGTTTACCGATCAATTGCTCAAAAAACTGGGCTGGTGGAGCGATCTTACGCCTCGCGAGCAGGCTGCCGCCGAAGGGCGCAACTGGAAAACCGATATGTCCGGCGGCATCCAGCGGGTCGCCATCAAGCATGGCTGTGCCCCCTTCGGTAACGCCAAGGCCCGTTGCCGGGTCTGGGAATATCCGGATCCGATACCTATTCATCGCGAGCCGCTCTATACCCCGCGCTTTGATCTGGTGGCCGCCTATCCGACCTACCAGGATCGCAAGGCCTTCTGGCGCCTGCCGACCCGCTATCACTCCATCCAGGCGCAGGATCACTCTCTGAAATATCCGCTGGTCTTCACCAGCGGGCGTCTGGTCGAATATGAAGGCGGTGGGGCGGAAACGCGGTCTAATTCGTGGCTGGCCAAGTTGCAGCCGGAGATGTTTGCCGAGATTAACCCGAAAGATGCCCATGATGCGGGGATCTCGCACTGGCAGTATATTTGGCTTGAAGGTGCCGAAGGCGGTCGGATTAAAGTGCGGGCGATGATCACGCCGCGGGTGGGCGCAGGGGTGGTCTGGACGCCGTTTCATTTCGGTGGCTGGTTCCAGGGCCTGGACCTGGTAGGCCGCTATCCCGACGGCACCGCCCCCTATGTCCGTGGCGAGGCCTGTAATACCGCCACCACCTATGGTTACGATTCCGTGACCCAGATGCAAGAAACCAAAGCCACCCTGTGCAAGATCAGCCCGGCATAAAAGGAGTAGGACTATGGCACGAATGAAATTCTTATGCGATACCGAGCGTTGCATTGAATGCAACGGCTGTGTTACCGCCTGCAATAACGAACATGACGTCCCCGACGGCATCAACCGGCGGCATGTGGTCACTCTGGGTGATGGCCGGCACGGGGAAAAGTCCCTGTCGGTTGCCTGTATGCACTGTACCGACCCGCCGTGCGCCGCCGTCTGTCCGGTCGATTGTTTTTATATCACCCCAGACGGCATTGTGCTGCACGACAAGGATCTCTGTATCGGTTGTGGATACTGTTTTTATGCCTGCCCCTTCGGGGCACCGCAGTTCGTCGAACAGAAACCTTTTGCCGCCCGGACCAAGATGGATAAATGCACCTTCTGCGCCGGCGGGCCACCGCCTGATAATTCGGTCGAGGAATATCAGCAATATGGTCGCAACCGCATCGCCGAGGGCAAGCTGCCGCTTTGTGCCGAGATGTGCTCGACTAAGGCGCTGTTGGCGGGCGATGGAACCATTGTTTCGGATATCTATCGGCAGCGGATTGTGAAACGTGGCGGCCGACCGGATCTCTGGAGCTGGAATACCGCCTATGACTTCAATACGGCTAAGGAGTAAGAAAAGACAAGGGGGCACAATGAATAAAAACATATCCACCATCCTAGCCTTGCTAATGCCAATCACCATTTTTCTTGGTCTTTCCGCCTGTTCCAATGAACCGCGGGAGCTGACCATTCATAAGCCGGGAGAATATAAAGGAACAACCGATCCCCTGCTTGCCAAAGGGCTGCACCCGGAGTTGAATCATCGCTTTATGAAGGTTCAGAGTGATCGCTGAGATGCCGAATCGCTGGAGGAAAAACTATGAAATTGTTGTCAACCAACCTGCACAATAGAGGAGGCGGCTTGCGTGAAATCCATGGCTATCTGGCCCTGGGCGCCCTTCTTGTCGTTCTTTTGGGAACCACCTTTTATCTTCTGGCCGCTGGGGCTGATAACCCCCGGGCGGATTTCTGGCGTGAGGTGCGCCAGGGTGCATCCGGCTATACCGCTAGCTCCTCTGAGGGACACTCGGTGCTGATCCAAAACGGCGGAGAGAACTGGCGGGAGGTGCGCAATCTTCTGCTGGTAAAGTATTCTCCCTGGCTAATGGGCGGGGTGCTGGCTGCCATTATCGTCTTTCATCTGATCAAAGGCGGGGACAAACTCGAGCGGCCGAGAAGCGGCATAATGATTGAACGATACAACCTCTTTGAAAGATTGCTGCACTGGTATACCGCCCTGCTTTTTGTGCTACTGGCTATAACCGGCCTCAGTATTCTTCTTGGCCGTGCAGGTCTTCTTCCGCTGGTGGGACACGGTCCTTTCGCCTCCTACCTCGCTTATTCCAAGATCGTGCACAACTGGAGCGGTCCGTTATTTTTGATAGGTGTCCTGGTCGAATTCCTAGTGTGGCTTGGCGATAATTATATCCATAAACTTGATTTTATCTGGTTTAAGAATATGGGCGGAATGGTCGGCGACAGCCCCCGGCCGCACGCAGAAAAAAATAACGGTGGCCAAAAAGCCTGGTTCTGGCTCATCGCTTTCTTTGGCCTTGGCGTTGGGATTACTGGAATATTGCTCGATTTCCCCATCTGGGGGCAGGACCGGCAAACTATGCAGCTGAGCCTTTTCGTGCATGCGACTGTGGCTGTACTTTTTGTCACCGCTTCCTTTGGCCATATCTATATGGGCACTGCAGGCTCGGAAGGTGCCATTCAGGGAATGTTGGGGGGTAAGGTGGATGCCAGCTGGGCCATGCAGCATTGTGATCTCTGGTACCGAAAAAAAGCGGCCCAGGATCCACGGTTCGATCCGGAAGATTCTAAAGAGGTGGTATAAGGTTACCCAAAAAGATCATTTTGCAGGATAGGCAGGTACTCCGGATTCTATCAATCTTATGGTGCCGGTATCGGATTGTTGCGTTTCACCGAGGTGGAAAAAACATCTTATCAAAACCAGATCGAATATAGGTTGAATTACCGGAGTTACATCATCCGGTAATTCAGTCTGTGCCTGATCCACAGACTCTCTCCTCCGGTCAAAAGAGTCATATTCAACAAGGTCACATCTGAGGCTTCTTTATAAGGTTTATCGAGATCATCGAGCCTTCCTTTAATATCTTCGTCTTTCGGACTCCATTCGGTCGGACGTGAAGTGTGCAACCCATCGACAGCATCTCCTCTTCCCGTTTATAAAAAAACATGGCGCCGATCCTCCAGTGAAGGATGACGCCATGATTATTTGTACCCATCTGTAGATTGTCTGTCGCGACCTCAGTTCAACGCTCGACAATCATGGGACGTCAGCTTAAACCGGTGGACGTCTGCGCCCGGTGATAGCAAAGACAACTGCCAGAATGAGGCCGACGACAAAAAGTATCCACGCAATATGAGCGGAAGTACCGGCTATTCCGGTAAAACCAAGAACACCAGCAATAAGTGCGATAATTAAAAAAGTTACAGCCCAGCTTATCATAGTAGACCTCCATTTTTTAGATGAATCGTCAAAGACACAGTTTATCCACTCCTCTGTGTCTTTTACTGCTCTATATTATGTGCATGCTAATAATAAAAAAAATGGGGTAAACACTGTATATTGGCAGACGAAAAGGGTGTAACGAGACGGCCATGGTGGATTGCGAAAGTCATGGTACCCATAGTGCTTTCGAATCAGAGATGTAGGTTTCCGTCTGGCAGCTTCTCATTCAAGAAATTTTTGCATTTAAATCTTATCCTTCGCTTGAATCTTCTTATAAAAGTTATCTCCATACAAACGTACTACACAAAAGTGTTAGTGAAATACATGATTCGCCTTATTGGTCATAGTCGATTCATCAGGTAAGCTGTTCTAGTAGTAGATTTTTTTCTTGTGACGATATTTTTATTAAAATAGATGGGTTAACACTTCGATTTTAAATGATTTACAGGCCTTATTTGGCGAGTAAACTAAGACTGATAACGGTTCTTTAAATTAGCCATAAGCTGAATAAAGCAATATAAAAAAAGCTGATAGCTATTAAACGCTTTTTCGAATATTACGAATAATCAGGAGCAGGGGGGAACTATGAAATACACACTGACTGTTATCATTACCTTGGCTGTTATAGGAGTGGGAACATTGTTGTTCGCCTGGTCCGGCATTTACAACATCGCCGCCACCGAACCCCACTGGCCCATCACATCGTCCTTCGTTGAGACGTTGCGTGATCGCTCCATTTCAGCGCACAGTAAAGATATCAGGGTGCCGGAGGTAAATGATGCCGAATCCAGCGTAATGGCCTTTTCCCACTACCACGAGATGTGCCGGCTCTGCCATGGAGCCCCGGGTTATCTGCCTGAGGAATTTGCAAAAGGTCTTTACCCGTCCCCCCCAGACATGACCTCCGGGCACCTCAAGAAAGAACTCAGCCAGGCCGAGATCTATTGGATAGCAGAATACGGAATCAAGTTGACGGGAATGCCCGCCTTTGGTCCGACTCACGACGAGAAGGAACTCTGGGGCCTCGTGGCTCTTGTAACGAAGATCCCGCAAATGAGTCCTGAAGATTACCGCCGGCAGGTCCAAAAGATGGATCAGAAAGAAGAGGGAGAACATGGGCACTAAAAAGAGCCGGCAACTAATGGTAAAGCTGAACAGGGTCACAACTGGTCGAAATAAGCGTATGAAAAAAATAGTTGGATAAGAAGAAAGGAACACGACATAGAAGGAGAGTAGCATGAGTCGTAACAATGATATCTCCCGGCGTGAGTTTATCAAGGCAACTGGGGCAGGACTTTTTCTCGCGGGTCTTCACTGCGCCCTGCCGTTGCCGTCATGGGCGCTCACGGCAAGCCCCGGGATCACGGCAGCGACCCGCCAGAGCCTTTATGACCTCACCCTGGCTTATTCGCCGATTCGTATCGACGGGCGGGAGGGTATCGCGACCGGTATCAACGGCACCGTCCCGGGACCGCTTATTCACCTGCGGGAGGGCGACGATGTGGTTCTCAATGTCACCAACCGGCTGGATGATACCAAACATTCCTCGATCCACTGGCACGGAATTTTGGTGCCGTTTCGGATGGACGGGGTTCCGGGGATTAACTTTAACGGCATCCAGCCGGGAGAGACATACCAGTACCGATACCGGGTAAAACAGGCCGGAACCTACTGGTACCACAGCCACTCCCGCTTTCAGGAGCAGACCGGTGCCTACGGCCCCCTGATCATCGACCCGAAAGACGGGGAGCCGTTCAGCTTCGATCGGGACTACCCGGTGGTGCTTTCCGACTGGTCTTTTACAGACCCGGAGACTATCTTCCGCAACATCAATCTCATGGGACACTATTACAACTTCCAGCAGCGCACCGTTGGGGATTTCTTTGACGACATCGAGGACCGCGGCTTTGCCAACACGGTCGCCGACCGTATGGCCTGGGGCAGGATGCGCATGAGTCCCGTCGACCTGGCGGACGTGACCGGTCATATCTATACCTTCCTTATGAACGGCCACTCCCCGGATATGAACTGGACCGCCCTCTTCAAGCCGGGTGAAATTATCCGCCTGCGCTTCATCAATGCTTCCGCCACCACCAATTACGACGTTCGTATCCCGGGCCTTGAGATGGAGGTGGTGATGGCCGACGGCAAGGCGGTACGACCGGTCCCGATTGATGAGTTTCGCATCGGTGTAGCAGAGACTTATGATGTGCTGGTCAGGCCCAAACAAGACCAGGCTTTCACCCTCTTTGCCGAATCTCTTGATCGCAGCGGCTACACCCGGGGCACCCTCGCCCCCGAGATGGGTATGCGAGCTGAGGTGCCTCCCCTGCGTCCCCGTCCGGTGCGGCGCCTGGAGGACATCGGCATGGGCGGCATGGATGACAGCCTTTTCGGCATGAGCCACAAGAAGATGAAGATGGGTGGGAAGAAAAAACACGCCAACTTCGAACATACCCCGATGGACCATGACCAGATGAAGCCCGGCGCCCAGCTGCAGGATCCCCGCATCCCGGGCCCCAATGGGCCAAAACCCTTCAAGCCGGACAAGTCGCGCTCAAATGTGGCCATGGTGATCATGGATCTGAAGTATCGCCTGGATCAGCCAGGCATCGGTCTTGGCCAGGACGGCCGGCGGGTGCTGACCTACCAGGACCTCGTCTCCATCGAACCGCAACCCTACAAAGAGACGGTTGATCGGGAGATGACCATCAACATCACCGCCAATATGGAGCGCTATATGTTCTCTTTTGACGGCAAAAAATTCAGCGAACATCCCGGCCCCTATCTCTTTCGTCACCATGAACGACTGCGGCTGTTTTTAGTCAACCATACCATGATGGAGCACCCCATTCACCTGCACGGCATGTGGATGCAGCTCGAGAACGGCGCAGATAAGCTGCCCTTTAAACATACCATTCTGACCAAACCCGGAGAGGTGCTCTCCGCCCTGATCACGCCAATTGAAAAAGGAGATTGGGCGTTTCACTGCCATTTGCTCTACCATATGGAAGCGGGTATGTTCCAGGTCGTCAGGGTTGCCTGAATAAAGGAGAGATCATGAAAAAATTGCTGCTGCTGTGTGCCTCACTGCTCGTCCCGGTTGCTGTATCCGCCCTGGAAAAACCCATGGGAGACGCGCAGGAACGAGGCTTTCCCGCCGACTACCACGAGGTTAAAACCAGTCCCGAAGTAGGCGAAAAAATCAAAAAACATGCTCAGGATGGGCAAGAGGGTCCGCAGGAGAATTTCGGTATCCAAACCATTCCGGATAATGAAATTTTTGCCACTTTTCTTGCTGACCGCCTGGAGTATCAGACCAGGGAGGGGAATGAAATCCTGCTCTGGGACATCCAGGCCTGGGTAGGCAGCGACTACAATAAAGTCTACTTCAAGAGTGAGGGGAGCTATCTGCTCGATGGCGATAAGGCGGAGGAGATAACGACCGAGCTGCTCTACAGCCGCAACATAACCACGTTCTGGGATGTCCAGGCCGGTATTCGCCACGACTTCAGACCGGAGCCGACGCGGACCTTCGCCGCCTTTGGTGTACAGGGCCTCGCGCCTCTGTGGTTCGAGGTGGAGGCGACCGCTTACGTGAGTGAAGACGGTGATATCTCGGCGTCACTCGAAGCCGAATATGATCTTCTTCTCAGCCAGAGGCTGGTCCTGCAGCCGCGGTTCGAGACCTCCATCGCCGTACAGGAGGTGGAAGAATACGGGGTCGGCCAGGGCATCAACGATATTGGACTGGGCCTTCGGCTACGCTACGAAATCAGCCGGAAATTTGCCCCTTACATCGGTGTCTCCTGGACCCAGAAGATAGGTGAGACAGCGGATCTGGCCGAGGCCGAAGGTGAAGATACCAACGTCACCTCCCTGGTCATTGGCGTGCGGGGGTGGTTTTGAGAAAATTCTTGTGCAGGTCTATGAGCATATTAGAATAGAGGGGTAATATGCGCGTGTCATGACAGACCAACTTTCAACCGTATACCGCAGCACATCATCGTAATTCGGGGAGAAATGGCTGCACGATGACCAAGGGCACTGCGCCAGAGTTCGTTGGTTGTAGTTTCATCTTGGTCGACTGGTATTTGCGTCTCGCAAGCGTTCGACCTGACGCCGTTGCTAATGAAACCTACAAAACTGGTTAGTATTCAGCGCCCAAGGCGCGCTAGACTTACGCGCAGCTCTTTGAATGTACGTCGAAACAGCGCCAACTGAGTCACAGTGGGGGCAAGTGAACGCCCTCGTGTTCGGCGCTTCCCAAAATTAGCAGAAATACGCTACGAAAATCCAAAATAAGAATTAGTTATAATTCGGATCTTCATCGTCGTTTTCATGCGCTTTAAGAAAATATTTCTCCCCGATGAAAATGGCGGCGAGGCTAATCAGCGACGCCCAAATCACCAGCATATCGAATTGTACTTTGACCCAAAGAAACGCACCCAAAACAATCACATCTAGAACAATAGCCGTGATGAGTATGGCCGCATTCGCACCGACATCTTTGCGCAAATGTTTTAAAACGCCCCAGTGGATCCCGATGTCCATTATAATATAGAAAATCGCACCTAGTGAGGCGATGCGGCTTAAATCGAAAAAGATGGTGAGCACAATCGCGATCGTCACTGTGTAAATCAGCGTATGCATTTGAATATCGCCGGGCAGTTTAAAATGACGATGGGGAACAATCTGCATTTTCGTCAGCATGGCTAACATACGTGACACGGCGAACACACTGGCAATCACCCCTGAAACCGTTGCGATGATGGCAAAACCGACCGTAAACCAGAGGCCATACTGCCCGAAGGCGGGGCGTGAGGCCTCGGCTAAAGAGTAGTCTTTTGCTTTCACAATCTCGTCAATCGACAGATTGGCACCAACTGCCAGCGATACCAACACGTAGAGTACAGTGCAGATTGAGATAGAGATGATAATTGCTCGCCCTACATTTTTATGGGGTTCTTTAATCTCACCTCCACTGTTTGTGATGGTGGTAAAACCCTTATAGCCTAAAATGCCCAAGGCAACGGCACCGAGAAAACTCCCTACACCGGTTTCTTGCGGCGTGGCCGAAATGCCTTCGAAGCTTAACCCCGAGGCCCAGAGTCCACCAGTTGCCAGCATAGCGAGACCCGCAATCTTTATAAATGCAGTAACAAAAGAGAGCGATTGAATGAATTTGTTACTCAGCACATTGATGAAAAAGGCAGAGATCAAAAGCCCTACACCAAGCGCCGGTATCAACCATTGCATGTTTTCAGCATTAAACAATTGCAGGGTGTAGGTGCCAAAAGTCCGGGCGACCAGACTTTGATTTATAATCATGGAGAAATACATCAGCAGTGCGAGCGCACCTGTCATTAACGAACGGCCATAGGCTTTCTTCAAAAACATGGCGATGCCGCCTGCGGAAGGGTACGCGTTGGCGAGCTTTACATATGAATACGCACTGAAGCCTGCCACGATGGCAGCCACAACAAACGCCAAGGGAAACCACGTACCTGCCAAGTCGGCAATTTGCCCGGTCAGCGCAAAAATGCCTGCGCCAATCATCACACCGGTGCCCATCGACACCGCCCCTGTTAGGCTTAAGCTGCCTTTCTCATAGTTACTTGATTCATCGTTACTCACAAGTTATCTCTCCATTCAAGTAGACCCTTAGAGCACAGATCATCTATAGATGTGTTCGTTGGTATCCATTTGAAATAGTTTGGCTGTTGTTTTATATTTATCTCCTACCTACAAAGCTGATTTATTTAACGATGCTCAGGGCTTGCTAAAATCGGGCACAGCTCGTTCAGATGCGTGGGTTTGTGAGCTTGCTATGCCGTTCGCTTCTATATCTTTTAACAGCCATTTCATCTCTTTGATTTCTCGTTCCTGCGCTCTTATAATCGCATTTGCTAGATCACGCACTCGCTTGTCCTCAATGTTTGCTCTCTCACTCGTTAGGATTGCAATAGAGTGGTGAGGGATCATTGCTTTCATCCACGCAGTGTCTGCAATCGTGTCTTGCGAGCGCACCCAATACAGAGAAATGATAAAGACCAAGGTGCTCCCAATTAACACAGCCCAATTCTTGGCTCTACTTTCATACATGTTCAGCATGAATAGCAGCAGGTTCACTGCTTTTCAGGAGAGCGATCATAACCCAAAAGCGTTAAAATGCATGCTTTCAAGTGGATAACCACGATTATTGACAATGTGGAAAACGCCCATATCTCGGCGGCTGTGCCAGCGGACATTCTATTGCTGCCTATACCACTTCACTGACTATTGTGCAGATCCGAACAGAATTACGTTCACGACATCAATGTTCTTTGCGCTCGAGATCTTCAATGAGGGTTTTCATTTCGACAATTTCGCTGCGTTGAGCCTCGATAATTCTATTGTACAAACATGGCGAGGACCGATGTCGTTATCATGATGAAGAATTTGAGGTATTTATTCATAGGCAATTTTCCTCTGTTGTGGTGTTGGTCCGGCTTTGATCCCCCAGTGTTTAGTGAGAATCAGGTTGCATCATCTCCTGCATTACTTCCATTTTTTTACTCAGCATATCCACCTGTTCAGCCAAGGATTGATTCTGAGGCCCGGCCATCATCTTGCACTTGCCGCCCATCATGTTCTGCATCCTATCCATTTTTTTTTCCATCATCCCCATTTTGCCCAAATTCGCACGCATTATCTGCATGTGTTGATGCATGAGCTTCTTACGCTCTGCCGGGCTCTTTGCCGCCGCCATTTTTTGCTGTATCTGCTGCATGTTCTGCATCATGGTGTTCATGTCCATGGAATCCGCCTGTGCTGTTGGTTTTTCGGGTGTCGATGTCGGCTCTGAAACTGCCGCTTCGGAGCTCTGCTGCTCTGATCAGCTGCTTTCAGAAATTTTGGCAGCTCGCAGACGCAGGGCGTTGCCGATGACCGAGACCGAGGACAGACTCATTGCCGCCGCGGCAATAATGGGCGAAAGCAGGATACCGAAGAAAGGATAAAGGACCCCTGCGGCCAGGGGAATGCCCAGCGAGTTGTAGACAAAGGCAAAGAACAGGTTCTGCTTGATATTGGCCATAGTGGCGCGAGACAGTTTACGAGCACGGACAATGCCGGTGAGATCCCCCTTGACCAGGGTGACGCCAGCCGACTCCATGGCCACGTCGGTGCCGGTGCCCATGGCGATGCCGACATGAGCCTGGGCAAGGGCAGGGGCATCGTTGATGCCGTCCCCGGCCATGGCCACCATGCGGCCTTTGTCCTGGAATTCCTTTACCGCAGCTGCCTTTTCATCGGGCAAGACCTCCGCGACCACCTTGTCGATGTTTAACCTGGCGGCGACAGCCTCGGCGGTCGCCCGGTTGTCACCGGTCAGCATCACCACCTCCATGCCTTCATCGTGCAGCTGTTGGATGGCAATCGGCGTGCTCTCCTTGATGGGATCGGCGACAGCCAGCAGGCCGACAAGGGTAGTGTCGGCGGCGACAAACATCACTGTTTGGCCTTCGCTCCGCATAGATTCCGCACGATCAGCAAGGGAGGCTGTCTCCACGCTAAAATCCTGCATCAGTCGCAAGTTGCCGAGCAGCACCTTCGTTCCCTCGACCGTGCCGGATACCCCTTTGCCGGTATGGGAATTGAAGTCGGCTGCTTCAGGGAAAGTGATATCGCGTTCTTTAGAGCCCGCTACGATGGCCGCGGCCAGGGGATGTTCGCTCGTTTTCTCCAAACTGGCGGCGAGCCGCAGAACCTTCTCTTCGGTGACGCCTTCGGTGGCAACCACTTCGGTCAGTTTGGGTTTACCCAGGGTCAGAGTGCCGGTTTTGTCGACCACCAGGGTATCGATGCGGCGCAGGGTTTCGATGGCCTCGGCGTTTTTAAAGAGCACGCCCATGGTCGCCCCTTTCCCGGTCGCCACCATGATGGACATGGGGGTGGCCAGACCAAGGGCACAGGGACAGGCAATGATCAGAACCGATACCGCGACGACGAGTGCATGGGCCAGTTGCGGGGCCGGGCCAAAGATATACCAGACAACGAAGGCAATAAGGGCAACTCCGATAACGATCGGCACAAAGTATCTCGCAACGGTATCGGCAAGCTTCTGGATGGGTGCCCGCGACCGCTGGGCCTGAGCCACCATCTGGACGATCTGTGACAAAAGGGTGTCGCTGCCTACCTTCTCAGCTTGTATGGTGAGGCTGCCGGTGCTGTTGATCGTGGCACCGATGACCTTGTCGCCCTGTTCTTTTTTGACAGGGATCGGTTCGCCGGAGATCATCGATTCATCGATCGAACTGGCCCCATCGACGACCACGCCATCCACGGGAATCTTCTCGCCCGGCCTGATCCTGAGCGTATCGCCGACCTGAACATCTTCCAGGGGAATATCAATCTCTTCGCCATTGTCTGTTATTTTTCTGGCGGTTTTGGGAGCCAGCCCGAGAAGGGCCTTGATGGCGGCGCCGGTTTGACTTCGCGCCCGCAGTTCCATGACCTGTCCCAAGAGAATGAGGGTGACGATGACGGCGGCCGCCTCGAAGTAGACGCCGACGGCGCCATCGGGCCCGCGCATCACTGCTGGAAAGATGGCGGGAAAGAGGACGGCAATCAGGCTGTATACATAAGCCACCGACACACCCAGCCCGATGAGCGTGAACATGTTGAGGCTCGTGTTGCGCAGGGACTGCACGGCCCGGACGAAAAACACCCAGCCGGCCCAGAGCACCACCGGGGTCGCCAGGAACAGCTCTATCCAGTTGAGGGTTCGGGAGGAGGCCCATTGCTCGATGATCCCGGCTCCCGGCAGCATATCGCGCATGGCGATAATGACGAGAGGTACCGACAAGAGGGCGGCAACGATAAAACGGTTGCGCATGAATTCGTATTCGGGATTCGGTTCGTCATCCTCGAGACTGACGGTGACCGGTTCGAGGGCCATGCCGCATTTGGGACAGGAACCCGGCGCATCTCTGATAATTTCCGGGTGCATCGGACAGGTGTACTGTGCGCCAGGAATCGGTTCTTTCTCCTCCCGGCTCTTTTTCGTATCGTCTACATCCACCAGATATTTTTCAGGATTGTCCTTGAACTTCCCCAGACAGCGTTCGCTGCAGAAATATGGGTGATATTCTCATGTCCATAAGAGATAAAGGTATCCTTGTTGTTGGTTGACATGCCGCAGACCGGATCGGTAAATGCTATTTCCCGAGTCTGTGCTTGGTCATAATGGTCGCCGTGATCGCGGTTGCTGTTGATGGTGGACATATGCACTCCTTTGATGGCAGAACTGTGCTCAACACAAAGTTATTGACTCCTCTAATCTCTAGAGTAGCCATAAAAGAAAAATTTAATAACCATTTTAACATGGGCAATGGGGCGAATCCTGTATAGTCATTGTGATGAGAAAAGTGATTTCAGCTTTTTCCTGAGTTGTTTTTCTGTCTCAAAATCTTCTGGCTGGCAGGATAATAGATAATGATCCTGCCTCGAATATGAATAAATCGAATGGTTCTTATAGCAATATGAATATCGGCAAAGAGGATCATCTGAATATGGACAACAAGAAGGATACCAGCGATACGATTAAGCCCCGGTAGTGGCAAGATGTTAAAGTATAAAGGGACGTCGGTTACTTACCGGTAAACAAAGAGAAGGGGAGCGAAACAGGTTGTTCTGAATCTCCTATTTGAACAAAGAATCGATCAGAATGGTTGCCGCAAACATGCGGCTCCAGGCTGGTCGGTTTTTTGCCATTACAGAATGAGTTGGCCGGACTAGAGAGGTTCGTCCCAATATGGTCTCATGTTATGATGATGATAGATGCCGGTTTCCCACTGACGATCGGTCATATTCGGCCAGTTGTCTTTATCAAAGCCATGGGCTTCATCAAGTTTTTCCTTGGGGACATTAAGAATGAAGACCTGGTCCTCAGGATCCAGCGCCATTGCCTTCATGGGAATGGCAAAGTACTTTTCATCCAAACCTAAAAACCTACCAAAGGACAAGACTGCATAGGTCACTCGGCTGAATAGTAGAGCTACTGACCGTTTAATACCTGCTGAATGCTCTCAAGAACATCGTTTATGCCGAAGGGCTTCTGAATAAAGTGGATACCCTTGCTGAAAAGACCTCTTGCTGTCACAACGTCGATGGCATAGCCGGACATAAAGAGACACTTGAGAGCGGGATATTTGGGGAGCAACTGTGTCGCCAGGTCATCACCGTTCATGCCGGGCATGACCACATCCGTGAGCAACAGATCGATATTGCCGATAAAATCGTCGCTGACAAGTAGAGCTTCCTCAGCGCTATTTGCTTTCAGGACGGAGTATCCTCGATGCTCGAGCAGTCTTGTAACCATATCCAGGATAATGGGCTCGTCATCAACCAGCAAGATCGTTTCTCTTGAAGATCCGGCTGTCATAGCTGTCGGCCCCTGGTCGGAGGTATGGAGATCTTCTCGCTTGCTTTCTCTGTACCGCGGCAAAAATATCTTGAACTGTGTTTTCTGTCCCAGGGTGCTGCTGACATTGATATATCCACCATTCTGTTTAACCACTTCATCTGCTGTTGCCAGACCCAGGCCCAGCCCTGAGCCGTTCTTCTTGGTTGTGAAAAACGGCTCAAACACATGGTCCAGAATTTGCGGTGCGATACCGCAGCCATTATCGCTCACCGTAATCTGGACGTACTCGCCGAAAGCCGACCCCTTGCGACCACTGGTCGATGTTGGGTCTACCAGACGATTTTCGGTTTGAAGCGTTATCGTGCCGGTATCAGCAATTGCCTCTCCGGCATTTTCGCAAAGATGACTGATAATCTGTTCAAACTGTACCGGATCGATTTTTACTGGCCAGATATCTTCTCCGAGCTTCCGGTTCAACCGGATAGCAGACGGCAGCATTTGTCGCAATAGTTTCACTTTGGATTCGATTACCACGTTCACATCTATGATCTGTGGGGCCACGCTCTGTCTGCCGGCAAAGGCAAGCAACTGACTGGTAAGCTCAGCACAACGGTCGGCGGCCTGTTTAACGGCAAACAAATCAGCGTGAAGCGGCTTATCAGCTGCAATCTGTTGCAAAGCCATTTCGGTATAGCCGCTGATCACCCCCAGCATATTGTTGAAACTATGGGCTACTCCGCCGGCTAATCGGGCAACTGAGTGGGTTCGTGTAGCTGTTTGGGCACGGCTGTCCAGAACATTCCCGGCCTGGGCATCCTGCTGTTGTTTATGTTCGGATATGTCCGTTATAACAAAATGATACCTCAGGGCACTGTCTGCCTCAAGGACAAGGGACACCGTCAGCATCGTCCAGATGGTCGTACCGGCTGTTGTTACCATCCGCAGTTCATAGGTTTGCGGCCGGCTCGTTTCAAGCAGCTTCTCGCGGTGGCGATAGTAGATATCCTGATCCTCGGGGAAAATAAACCGACTCATTGATTTACTTTGCAACTGGTCCCAGTCAGTTTTCAGCAAAGCAAGCCCCGAAGCGTTGATTTGTAGAAACGTCCCTTTTTCATTGAGAATGCAGTAACCGACTGGAGCCTGGTTGAAAATGTTTGCCGTACTCAGTGGATCGCCACTCTCCCTCTGACCATTTTTTTTCAGGAAGATGTGAGATGGGCGTAGTAGGGTGTTTTGTTCTGCTTTCATAGAGGGATATATCTCAATTAATTTTCTGTATACCATCCTTATTGCCTTTTGAGGCTATGATCCTCTAGGTGCTTTTCTAGGCATGTTGCCCATAAAGGTACCTAAAGTATTTCATGTAAAGATGCAAGAAACAATCCAGTAATCTGTGAAAGAGAGACAAGTAATACATTTACACGGAAGATAAGAAGGGCGTAGGGCCACGAGGTGCAGCAACGGGTGGAAAAAATCAATACAAAACGGCAAAGAGTCGAAGTGGGCCTAGTCGGAACCGAGTATACCGAGGAGCCCATGGCTCGCTCGCATTCCTGTGCCGGGTTCTTCTTTCTGAATAGTATCTTGTGGAACGAGCAGGCCGCCAACCGGCTGATCGGGCAACAGATAAAAGGTGATATGGGTTCTACCGTCCTGTGCGGCAGGAAAAGCATCGTAGAGCAAGGTCTCCCATTGATCCGCCCAATCGGTGCCATAGGGCAGCAGGGAGTCAGTTGAGTCAGCCACATACGGCACTGTGCTGGCGATTCTGGTAAAATCGCTGGCCAATCCCCGATGGATACGGGTCGTCGCCTGGTGGAAGGCCTCGATTTGCTCGACGACATATTTCCCGCTTGCCGATAGAGTCGCCGGCAGGGCGAGTTTGAGGAGAGGCACAGCCGAAATTCCGGACCCAGCCTTATATCTCTGGAGGATCTGCTCAGCGGCAGGGCGCGAGGTCGCCAACCAGAGTCGTACCGCAGGCAACGGCTCCTGCTGCATGAGGTAGAGCCAGGCACCGAAACGTTTTACAATATTGCCGAATCGAGGCTTCTCGAGTTGTTTGTTAACTTTTTCTACCTCTTGGACCAGATAGCCCTCGGCAGATTGGGACTTCTTTTCCAACGCATGGAGAATGGCAATTTCATCCTCGTTAAAATAGGATATTTCCTCTGCTAGATCGTCCTCCTCGAGGTCGAGTATCTCGGCCATGTTCAAAAAAAGGCGGGCCTTCCATAACTCGACTTTATCCTCGATATCTTCGACTGGAATCCCTTGTTTGGTTAAAAGCGAGGAGATCAGGTCGTGTTTCTGTCCCGTTTGGTCACTGCCCGGCAGAGCGGCCCCCCCATCGATAGCTAGCGCCTTGAGCGTATCTTTATAATATTCCTTACGGCTTTTTATATCGTCGATTAAGCGTTCATACCTGGTGCGGTTGTCGCCGAGGGGCGCTGGTGTATGGGGTAGCCACAGACCATGCTGATAGAAATGAGCCGTCTCGCCTTCTGCTGCCCTGCCGGGTTCAGGTTCCACGGGTTGCAAAAAATGCAACGGCGCACAAAATAGCAACAAGGGATAGTATTGCTCTTTAAAGACATCCGTATCTGGAAAAATGAGGGTATCAAAGGAGTTCATAAGCATCGGCCTGACAGGAACGACAGGCAACCTCCATGTAGTATGCACTAGATTTTTGTCCGTCGATCAAGCAGTCCATTCCCGACAGGTGGACTGGACTGCTCTGTTTTTTCGAACTGGACTGTTAACGGAAAAATGCCATTGCTACATCAGATACCGCATTGACAATCGGTCTGGCGTAGCGCCCTCCACGGGAATGGTGGGAGTTCTGTCCCCAGATAAATCCTATTCCTATCCCGATGCCCAGGGCGACAAGGAGGCTCTTGCCAGGATTTTCCTGACCATATTGCTTGGTTTGCATATACGTTTCATTTACCGCATTGGCTGTTTTGTCGTAAGCCTGTTGCGCGGCGGGAGCTATGTTTTCGTACACTTCACCCACTTTTTCGGCGGTCTTGCTATAGACTTCTTCGACCCCTCTGGCAGCTTTATCCAAGGTTGCTTTTGCCTGCTCTGTTGTCCCATCAGGCTGACCGTATGAACCTTGCTGATTGGTGTCTTGGTTATAATCCGTTGTGGTGTTGTTGTTCTGGGTAGTTTCTGTCATGAGATTCTCCATAATTATTTTTAATTATTAGGTGAGATTGTATGTTATATACTTAGCGACTGGATGTCTCTTTTACTCCAGGCAGTGGAGTTGTACAGCAATCCGCATCATTTCTCCCGGATGAAGCGTGCTTTTTCTCGGCAGCATTTTGCAGCCAGTTAACTGCAGCTTTGGATGCTATGCCGAGTAGGGTCACTTTAATAATGCCCGGTCCGGCCGTGCGGGCGACCATGCCACCTGCGGCTCCCCGCACCTCACCGGCAAGCGTATCGAGAAGTCGATCCACTGACGATTTCTTTTTGACAAACATACCCGCCGCTAAATATCCTAGACCGGCGGCGATGCCTACAGCCAGGTAGGGGGTATCCTTGACATATTCCTGCCAGTCAAGTTTTTCCTTGATCCGATCGCCGATTTTTTCAACCGTCTGCGACATTTCCTGCTCGGCCTGGGCAATGTCCCGCTTTATTTCCTCTGTGTTGTGCGAGCCGTCGTTTTTAAGTGATGGCCGAATATCATTTATCCCCGTCATGGTCTTATCTCCTTTCTATGTTGATCACTCGATATTTAGTCATTATATAATTGAACTCACGGTCATTTTTCTCCCGGTGAATTAATTTTCATATAGCCGAAGTACGCCAGGAGAAAGCTTATAACAATTAAAACTCCGCCGACCAGTAGGGCCGCTCCTGAGAAGGACATAACCTCTGCAAGCTTAATGATAAGTGCGGCGGAGAGACAAATACAGGCGATAGAGCCGATAAAAAGAGCGGCTGCCAGAAGGATCAGGCCGCTGCGTATATCGCTTATTTTTTCCCGGAGACTTTGAGCTGCAAGGGAAATCTCGCCGCGAATAATAGTGCTGATCTGCGAGGCGAGGTTGCCGAATAGTTTTTTCATTGAACCTCGTTCCGATCCAAGGCCGTTATCCACCCCATTGCTGTTCACTGATTCGATCCTCCAGGTTAACGATGCCGTAGAAAGAGGCCGAGCAGCAAACCGATCCCGCCGGCAATCATGAGGCTTTGTCCCGGTTTTTGCCGGATATAGCCGCGAACCTCCGCCTCGGTTTTATCGTAATCAAATTCGCGTACATAGCCTGCCGACTGATGAAGAATTTCGGAAGCATGATTGCCGTAGGAAGCCAGGTCGGAATGTTCCCTGAGCCCTGCCGTTTTTTCCTCGATGGTAATAGCCATACCGTCCAGCTTATCCGCCATCATCACCTTAGCATCTTCCAGTGCGCCACAGCACGATTTGCTCTCTTTTCCCGGCTGGTCTGCCTGCTCGAATATACGGCCATTCCTGTCGACAACTCGATTGTAATTATCCATCATAAAACCTCCTGGGGTATTGTATGTCATTCAACCAATTTTCCTGCTTTTCCTCGGGAGCACTGATTTCCGCTCCTGTTGTCTTTGTTGAGCTTGTCAATTTCTATTGAAAACAACACTAAACTGATCTTGCTCGAAAGGAATAGGGTCCATCCTGTATAATTACCGACTTTATCTCTCTCTTATTGAGAATTGGCAGCAGAGAGACCATGCATTCTGCTCTTCCTGTGTCTAATGCACTTTTTATTTGCTTATATGTCAAAAGGACAAATTTCATTCCGGATACAGACTTTTTTAAGAATATCCTGCTAGAGAGAAGAAAGAGATCAATCTTTGAAAAAGTGGGGATGTTCGGTTGCATTGCAGAAGGATTGCAGGAAAGAAATTTTTGATTTGTCCAACTCCAAAAATTCCACATGGTAACGCCAGACCGGCGCAATGCTTCTCGAATCGGCCACCAACTGCTGGTCTTTTACCCGTCCCTTAATATGGCTGAAGTAATATTCAAAATCCATGAGAATGTCGAAGACAAGTATATCCATGTATAATTCATTGACGTTTATCTCCGCTTGACCGGTGTATAAGAAAGAAACCCCACCCTCCGACAGATCGTAGGACAGGAATACAATTGGGCTCTCAGATCTTGTCAGGGCGACAACACCGTTTGTTTTGATTCTCTTCCATCTTCGTCTTCGGGAAAAATCTTTATGTGAGGTTCTTTGCGGCTGCACACTCCATCCTTTTGTAAAAATGAGACGATATAAGCCGACAGAGGATCGTTATTGGCATCACTTAGCAAGATACAGACCTCATTCGTTTATGGCATGACTGAAAAAGGCGAGGGATTTCTCGGCATCGAGCAGAATGTTCCAGAAGTTTTCCGAGTCGCCCATATTGACCTTGGCTAAATAATAGAGGATGCTTAAATAGGCTCGGGTGCGAAAGAGATGGACCTGCTGCCGAAATTCCTTCGGCACATCGTCCACCTCGTGTAGATAGGTCTCGAAAAAGAGCTCTGCCGGGGCTTTTTTAAAGATACTACGGTTGTGGTAGAACATATTGTCATATTGGGCGAGGAAGGTGCCGACATCAAAAGCCTGATGGACAACGTGGGAGCTGTCGAAATCTATGGCAAAGACACAGGAGTTGCCATCTGCATTGTCATAGAAGATATTTTTTAGATGAAAATCCCCGTGACATTGCACCAGCCATTGCGGTTGGTTGCGCACCAGCTGGAGTTCAGTGTCGAGAACGAAGTCGCTAATTCCCTGTACCCGATGACGATGGGGATTGTCCCTTTCGTGCAGGCCATTAACATACCCGTTGAGGCGTTGTGGTTCAGTGGCGCAAAATTCCTCAGCCGTGGTCACCTGGAGTCGCAGGTTGTGCAGCTTGGCCAGCCATTTCGCCGCCGTCTTCAGGGCCTTTTCAGCTTGTTGCCGGTCATCTTCCACAAGGACCGTATACAGTTCTTTGCCTCTGGCTTTCTCTTCGATAAGAATCTTGTGCTGTGAATCTCCGGCCAATGGTTCGGGAACCTGGCATTCTCCACGGTCAAAACCGTTGTTTCGAAGAACCGTCATAATCCGGTAGGCACGATCGCCGCTTTGCCATTCCTCACTCATCTCGTACTCTTTGATGATAATTATCTTATTAATTATTTTATTAGGAGTCTTATGTTTCGACGGTTCGGGGCCAACCGCCAGTTCTCGGATCCTGGTGCCGGTGGTGCCTGCACGCCGCACCTCCCTGAGATCCGGTCGACAGCGGCCTGCCTTAATTTCCTCGGCAAACTGTTCAGCGGTCTCGACGGGATGTTCGACGATAGTCGGGTAGGTACCTACATAGGAGAGCGCATGGGCATCGGTTCCGGCAGTTGCCGTGAATTTGTAGCTATGCCAATCATTTACCGCCCGATGCTGTTCGGTAAAGGTGTGATTGGAATTCAATATCTCTATGGCATCATAGACCGTATCGGTGAGCTGCTCCTGGTCCGGCTTTCCCCCCTGACGATACGGATGAGCCCAGACGATGGCGGCATGCGGGCAGGCCTTACGGATTTCCGCCACTGGGGTTCCTCTTTGAAAGAGCTGATCGGCACCATAGACCAATACGTCGCGATTTTCCGCCGTAGTGGTTTCCTGTCCGGACAGGACCACAAAATGATCGGGAACACCCGCTTGCGCCTTTACAGTGGCCAGTTCTTCAGTGGACCACAAATAATGGTGATCGGTGATGACAATGCCGTCCATGCCGACCTCAAAAGCCCGGGTGATTAAATCACGGGCGCTGACAAAGCTGCATGGAGATTTCTCGCTGGTATGACAATGGATTTCGAAAAGCATACAATTTCCTCTCTTAGAAAATAATTGTGCCACTATCCTTTTGTATCGATGAATAACCTCTAATTTATTTAGGTTATATAACCGCTTTTGAAGAAATCAATGGAGGCCTAAAGTGTAAAAAACATTTCGAGTGTTCATAGCATGTTTATTGCATAAGATATTTTTGGCCAGTAAATATTTTTTTCAACTTTACGCTGAGGAATAAACTATTATGAAACTTTTAGCAGGATATCCCTATCCACTGGGCGCGACATTTGATGGTATCGGCACCAATTTTTCCATTTTTTCCGAAATTGCCGAGCGGGTTGAATTGTGTCTCTTTGACAAAGATAATAAGGAGGTATGCATTGAACTTGAAGAGGTCACCGGCTACTGCTGGCATGGCTATTTGCCGGAAGTCGAGCCGGGCCAGCGTTATGGCTATCGGATTCACGGGCCATGGGAGCCTGCCGCCGGACATCGGTGCAATCCGGCAAAACTGCTGCTCGATCCGTATGCCAAAGCATTAACCGGCCGTATCGAGTGGACCGAAGCCCTTTTTCCCTACGACTTAGCGCAAGGACCGGAAGTGCGCAGCGAAACCGACAGCGGCCCTTTTGTTCCCCGCTGTATGGTGCATCAGCCCTATTTTGACTGGAACGGTGATCGGTTGCTCCGTATCCCGTGGCCGGATACCATAATTTATGAAACCCATGTCAAGGGCCTGACCATGACCCATCCGGATGTACCCCCTGAACTGCGGGGCACCTACGCCGGGTTGGCCCATCCGGCAATCATCGATTATCTGACGCAGCTCGGCATAACCGCCGTGGAACTGATGCCGATTCATCAGTTTATCCATGATAAACACCTGATTGAACAGGAACGGCGGAATTATTGGGGATACAATAGCATCAGCTACTTTGCCCCCCATGATGAATACGTTGCCGACCCCCGCCCCGGAGGCGCGATTGCCGAGTTTAAACAGATGGTCAAGACCCTGCACAAGGCCGGTATCGAGGTCATTCTCGATGTAGTCTACAACCACACAGCCGAAGGCAATCATTTTGGGCCGATGCTCTGTTACAAAGGCATTGATAACTCCTACTATTATCGCCTGACTGAAGACAAGAATTACTATATGGACTATACCGGCTGCGGCAATAGCCTTAATATGCGCAACCCCCACGTCCTGCAGCTGATTATGGATTCGCTGCGCTACTGGATTCTCGAGATGCATGTCGATGGATTTCGCTTTGACCTCGCGGCAACACTTGCCCGCGAGCTGCATGATGTCGACAAGCTGTCGGCATTTTTCGATATTATCCAGCAGGATCCGGTCATTAACCAGGTGAAGCTCATTGCCGAACCCTGGGATGTCGGCGAAGGCGGCTATCAGGTCGGTAATTTTCCGCCGGTCTGGACTGAATGGAACGGTAAGTATCGCGACTCTATCCGTGACTTTGTCAAGGGAGAAGGGTGGGTAGTGCAGGAGTTCGCCTCTCGCTTCACCGGTAGTTCTGATCTCTACGCAAATTCCTCCCGTCTGCCTTTTGCCAGCATCAACTTTGTCACCGCCCACGACGGCTTTACCCTGAACGACCTGGTCTCCTACAACGAAAAAAACAATCAGGCCAACGGCGAAGATAATAAAGACGGCGAGAGCAACAATCGTTCCTGGAACTGTGGCGCCGAAGGGGTGACCGAAGATCCGGCGATACTCGCTTTGCGTCGGCGTCAGGTGCGAAATTTCCTGGTTACGTTGATGTTGTCCCAGGGAGTACCAATGCTGCTGGGCGGCGATGAGATAGGACGGACTCAGCAGGGTAACAACAACACCTATTGTCAGGACAATGCTCTTGCCTGGTACGACTGGGATGCGGTTGATGAGGAGCTGCTGGAGTTTTGTCGTACGCTGATCCGGTTCCGCAAGGATCATCCGACCTTTCGCCGGCGCGGCTGGTTCCAGGGGAAACCGATCCGGGGCAGTGAAACACGAGATATTGCCTGGTTTACCATAAAAGGTGAGGAGATGACCGAAGAAGACTGGCATCGTGAAGATACCAAATCCCTGGGAGTTTTTCTTAACGGTGATATTAAAACACCCAACCGGCAGAGAGAGGCGGCGATCGATGATGATTTTTTCATTCTGATCAATGCCTGGCATGAACCGTTTGATTGTACCCTTCCCGATGCGCAGTGGGGGGAAAAATGGCAGCTGGTCTTTGATACGGTCACAGGCTGGGAAGTAGAGGACAAAGAGTTTGCTGCCGGCGAGACGATCAACATCGAAAGTCGGTCATGGACCATTCTCCGGTCATTGAAAAAAAAGCTGCCTGAATAGGCCGGATTGTTGACTGTCCTCTGCGGCAGGACAGATTTTCCGGTTATAGTGGAAAAAGAGGCGGCAAGTGCATAGGCCTGAAGATCAGCGGGCAGAATTGTCGGAAACTGGGACGGTGCCGGAAACTGCCGGTGCCGGCAGTTTCCGAAGTAACTCCTTCATTGAGGGTGCGGAACTCTTGGGTCTGGATGGACGTGTGGTGGACAAAAATATCCCTGTCTCTTTCGCGTTCGATAAATCCATAACCTTTTGCCTGATTAAACCATTTCACTTTTCCTTCGGCCATCTTGTCTCTCCTTATTTTTATGGATATTGCGTAAACACCGTCTTTAACGGCAAGACGGTGTTTACATTGGCAGAGAATTGACATGCCAACAATATTGTTGCTAATCGCATTCAGTTTTTTTCGGTAACTGACAATATTTACCTCCCGGTCATCGGCCTAAAGTTGCCATTCTTTCTTCATTTTTTCAAAACATTGCGGACAACAGCCATGGGACAGATTGATCCCGGTCTTCCGCGTCAGGTAATTTTCCCAGTTCAACCAGCTCCAATTGTCACTCGATGCATTATCGTCTTTTATGTCGCGGCAATAGGAGCAGATGGTTAGAATTTTTTTAGCCAGCTTGATTTTTTGGCGATTTTGCTGTCTCTCCAGCAGCTCCTGCATGCGCAGCAGAAGTGCGTCAGAATCAAGGGGCTTGAGTAGATAATCATCGGCTCCAAGGCGCAGAGCCTCCACGGCCGATTCCATGTCGCCGTAGCCGGTGAGAACAATGACGCAAACCTCAGGATTGTGCTTCTTGGCCTCTAGTAAGACCTGGATGCCGCTCGAGCCGGGCATGACCAGGTCGGTCACCACCATGTTGAAGTTAGCTGAGTGAATGGTGTCGATTGCAGTTTCTGCATTCGAAGCAGTGGTTACATCATAGTGTTCCGCACTGAGGTCTCTGGCATAGGAGCGCAAAATACTTATTTCATCATCTACCAGCAGTAAGCTTTTATTGTTCATCGGCGACCTCCTTACTATTTTACCATTTAACCCTGCCTGTAATTATACAGTGCCACGGATGTCGGTCTTTGGCTAGGTGATCAAATCAGGAACAAAATGGTGAGCTATACTACCCATTGTTTGAGGGCTCTGAAAAAGGGAAGAGGATATGTGGCAGGATAGCTGGACCTTAGGCAAGGCGTACGGCACAGCCAATAGTTGAAGGGCTGACGGGGTTGAAAGCGAGTCGAGAAGGCGGAAATATGCTTAATGCAGCTGTTGATCCACCCGGCGAGTGGGTGCGCGAACCGGCAGCTTAATGCGAAAGCGGGTCAATGTGCTCGGATTGCTGTCCACCTCAATGATCCCGTTATGCTTGTTGATTATGCTGTAGCTGACCGACAAGCCCAAGCCGGTACCGCTGTCCTCGGATTTGGTGGAAAAAAACGGCTCAAAAATTTTATCCCTGATCTGCGGCTCAATGCCTCTTCCGTTATCGACGATTTCGAGAATAGCGCAGGATTGCCGCGATTCAGTGCGGATGGATATGCTTCCTCCTTCGGGGCAGGCATCGACACTGTTGCGCAACAGGTTCATAATTACCTGTTTGATCTGGTCGGCGACGCCGTACAGTTGAGCCGGGTGTTCGTCGTGGTGGACATCGATGATAATTTTTTTGGTAGCACATTCTTTCTTAAAGAGCAAGAGCACGCTGTCCACCGTGCTCTGTAGAGGAAGGGGCGCGCGAATTCCGGTAGTCGGCCGGTTGAAGTCGCGCAGTGCACTGAGCAGGGTGCGCATCCGCTCACATTCAGTCACGGCTATGTCCACCAGTTCGGCATCTTCGGGTTCAAGGATTACCCGTCGGTGAATGCCCTTGATGACATTGAGCACTCCCTGTAGGGGATTGCTCAATTCATGGGCAATAGAGGCGGCAAGGGTGCCGATGGCCGCAAGTTTTTCTTTATGGAGCAACTGGTTCTGTGTCTGTTCCAATTTTGCGGTTCGGCGCATGACCCTTTCTGCCAATTCATTGTTCAGGACGGTCAATGCTGTTTTTGCCAGGTGGAGTGGTGTTACATCGGACATGGTCATCAGAATCTGCCCTTTTGTAGCATCCCTCCCTGTAGCTGCAATACTCTCCAGTTGCACGTATCGACTTGCGTTCCAATCGGCTGACTTTTCACTGGAGTCGTTGCCGCAGCTTGCATGCAGGCGCAGGTTGCAGGACAGCCGTCGGTCAGTTTCCTGTATGTCGAGCAGATGGAGATGAAGGATGTCCTGGTCCTCGCTTTCTACAAAATTGGATAATTTTTGGCCGAGAAGGAGAGCCTTGTCCCGATTGAGCAGAAAAGCAGCTCTTTTATTACTCTCGACAATACGGCCGGTGGGGTCGAGAGTCAGATAGCTTACCGGGGCAAACTCATAGAGCTCGTTATACTTAAGAAGCAATAACGCCAGTGCCGCTTCGGCCTGACGCAGATCTTCATTCTGCAGCTCCAGCTCGAGCCTGTTGGTATCGAGTTCAATAATCAGCTTTCTTACTTCTGCATCGGATTGCTCCGGCTGGGATTTACCGAGAAGATCCAGAGCGCGCTTGCGTAATTCCAGAAATCTTGTTTTGTCCGCCTTTTTCTCCACCTCTGCAATTCCTTTCCGGTTAGCTTTTAATGTTGTGTATCGTTTCGCGTAAATACATGATCATGCTTGCTTTTTTCTTATGCTCAATAAGTGCCGCGGAGACAGTGCAAGCAATTTCACTGCCATCCATCCGCAAAAATACTGGCGTGAAGGTCAAGGTCGTATTCCTGCTCGAATGAGAGCGGGTCAACCACGCCATAAACTCATCGCGACAGGCATCAGCGACCCGGTGGCCAATCGAAGTGCCCAGCAGTTCCTCAGGTGAGGAGGTGCCGAGCAGCTGTTGACAGGCGGGGTTGATATAACGAAACAACATATCCTCGAGAGTGAAGATACCGCTCGGCGATTAGTGTACCAGCTCCTGCCATGTCTTTTCATTTTCGGCCAGGGTGTCCACCATTCTCACGTATTCGCTAATGTCATCGAAGGTGATGACGATTCCCTCGATGGCATTATTTGCGGTTCGGAAAGGATGGATCCGCAGCCGATATTTTTGCCCTGTCGTATCCTCTATAACCGACTCGTGCTTGTCCAGTGTCCGCAGAACCAGCCTGGACAATTCTTTGATATTGACGTCGACCAGGCTTGAGGCAAAATGCTCGATGGACCTACCTATATCGGTAGGGGTTAGATGGAAAAAATTGGTAATGGAAGGGGTAAAACGCCTGATTTTTAGTTGATTATCAAGAAAAATAGTCGCAATATTGACGGCATCGAGCAGGTTTTGAATGTCATCATTGGCCGAAGTCAGCTCATCGATTCTGAGCTGCAGTTCGGAGTTCACCGTGGAGGCCTCTTCGTTGAGAGATTGCAGTTCTTCTTTTGATGTCTCGAGTTCTTCATTGGTGCTTTGCAGCTCTTCGTTGGCCGATTGCAGTTCCTCGTTGGTCGATGTCAACTCCTCGTTTGAGGTCTCCAGTTCCTCAACCGTTATCTGCAGGTTTTCTCTGGCATAGAGCAGCTCATCTTCAATCTTTAAATAGTCAGCCGTTTTAACCGGTTTGGCTCCTTCGCGGCCGCTTTCGACTTTTTTACCGCCTTGCCCGGATATCTCCTCGAAGATAATCAGCATCAGCCCTCGCGCTCCACGAAGTGATTGCTGCATTGGTTTGACAATCAGGTTGATCAGCCGGCTGCTCCCGTTGTTCCTGACCCGGAGATTTTCACATATGACTTCGCTCCGATCGTCGGCCATTTTTTTAATAGCCTTGATCAGCGCCGCTTTTAAGCCGGGCCTGGCCATGCGCAGGATACTGTTGCTGACCTCCCCTTCAGCGGGTTCGAGAAAGTGCCCGGTCCGCCCATGAGCATAGATCAGCTCGGCCTTGTCGTCAACGACTACACAAACCGGTACATTGGTCAGGTTGAGGATAGCCTTTAATAAATTGGCGGTTCCGGTATCTTTTATCGCTTTGGCCTCTTCCTCGACATGTTTGCCCGGCCGGCGGTGGAAGTAATCAGACCTGGACAGCTGTAAGGTCGAGGGTATTCCAGTGCGGTCTCGCCGACGTTCGAAGATCTTCCATTTTTTATCAAGCAGGGTGAACTGGTCGGTTGATCGACCGATGTTTTCCGAGCTGCCTAAAAGCAGGAGCCCCTCCGGCTGTAAACTGTAGTGGAAAATCGGCAGGAGTTTTGCCTGGAGCTCGGAGCCAAAATAAATGAGCAGGTTGCGGCAGCAGAGCATGTCCAGTTTGGTAAACGGTGGATCCTTGATGACGTTGTGTTCGGCAAAAATCACCAGTTCACGGATATTCTTTTTGATCTGGAAGCAATCATCGACCTTGGTAAAAAAATGGTCCAGCCGTTCCGGGCTGACGTCACCGGCGATAGTGTTTGGATAGATGCCGGCCCTGGCAACGCCGATCGCTTCATGGTCGAGGTCGGTGCCGAAAAGCTGGACAGTGATGTCCCGTCCGATCGTCTGCAGATATTCCTGGAAGATCATCGCAATGGAATAGACCTCTTCCCCGCTGCTGCAGCCGGGTATCCAGATGCGAAAATGATAGCCGTCAGGTTTGCTGTGCAGCAGCTTGAAAAGATATTGCTCCTTCAGTAATTCAAAGGCTTCAGGGTCTCTATAAAAGCCGGTCACGCCGATCAGCAGTTCCTTGAACAAGATATTGACTTCCTGCTCGGAATCATGGAGGTAATTGATATAATCTTCAAGGTGTCCATCTGGCGGACATACATCCTTCGCTCGATTCGTCGAAAGATGGTGTTCGTCTTGTACAGCGAGAAGTCATGGCCGGTTGCGGCGCGAATCATGCCAAAAATTTTTTGCAGGGACCGATTGATCTTGTCATCCTGGTCCGGCTCGGCTTTTTGAGCGCATCTGCTATTGTGTTTGAGGTAGTTGAGCAGGTACGGCGCCATTTTTTCCGGGGGGAGGATCATGTCAACCATGCCGGTTTTTCGGGCGTTGTCCGGCATACCGCTGAATTTAGCCGAGTCCTTGTCCTGGACGATAACCAGTCCTCCCGCCTCCTTGATCGCTTTTATGCCGAGGGTTCCATCGCTGCCAGTGCCGGATAAAATGATGCCGACCGCCTTTGCGCCTTGGTCTCTGGCCAGAGACCGCAAAAAGGCATCGATCGGCCAGTAATTGCCGTCACCTTTTTTTCTGGGCAGCAACTGGAGACGATTGTTGAAAATTGCCAGCTCTTTGTTTGGCGGAATGATAGAGACATGGTTGGCGGCAATCATCTGATTGTCAATGATCTGCTTGACTGTCATCCGGGTCTGCTTGCTGAGCAGATCCGGCATCATGCTGTCGTGGTGCGGGTCAAGATGACAAACCAGAATGAAAGCCATTCCTGAATCGGTGGACATTGCCGAAAAGAATTGACAAAGCGCTTCCAGTCCGCCGGCGGATGATCCTATGCCGACTATTGCCTGCGGCAGGGAGCCCGTCGATTTCTTTTGTTCCGCCTCAGACTGTTCCTGATTCGTCATATCCTCTCCCGGCAGTAAGCCACTCCTGGTGTCGGCACAAAAATGGCTAAGTATAGTAGAGGAAAGTAATATATTATATGAGAGTATACTACAATTATATTAAGGCAGGGCGAACGTAATCCATAGTGGACCGGAGGAGGAATGCGTGTCCAGATCGGTCAGGTGAGGGGGCTGAACAGATTCACCTCTATCAGATAACGTAATCCGAATTCGCTGGAGCTGTCGATGCGAATATCACCGCCAAAACGTTCTGCTATCATGCGGGCATAATAGAGATTTGCTGAACGTAAGCGGAAGCCGTCTCTTGGCGACAGGCCGGCGCCTGCCTGTAAAAGCGCTTCCTGCCGGATAGAAGAAATTGTGTCGCGGCTTAGCGTTAGAGTGATACGCAGGCTGTAACGCCGTCTGGTGTGCTGTTTTGCATCGATCTCCACGGCGACGGCACCATTTCCTGCATAGAGTAGACTGTTTTTGGCAGGATCCATAAGCATTTTCTGTAGCAGGATTTGATTTCCCTGGACGTATCTGGGAAGACTCGGGCTGATCTTGGTGATCATCCGCAGGTTTTTGTCGGCCAGAGACCGGCTGTACCATTTGCAGAAATCATTAACTACCGGGGCCAGATCAAAAGTCTGTATGCTCTTCTCACCTGCATAACAAAGAGGAGCTCTTGGTACAGTGTGATTGAGTATTGACTGGGCATCTGTTTGCATAGAAATGTTCCCCCTCATTGCTAACGAACTAATACTGCTCCCCAAAACTCTCGAACTTCGATCCTTTTAAGATCTGTAAATCCGAATTTTTTTAACAGACAAATATTGTTCTTGTAATATTTATATATCATGGCATTGAGAAGGATGTTTGCCAAGGTCATATGATTGGGGGGAGAGTGGTTAGTAGAAATACCTACTATGACAGGCGAAGTGCAATGATAAATCACTCCTCGGCAAGAGAGGCGAGAAAGGCTTGCAGATTGATGGCTTTGTTGCTAAGTCCCAGTTTTTTGCGGATTTTTTTGCGATGGACATTGACTGTGTCCGGAGCCAGGCAGAGTATTTCGGCAATTTCTTTGGTCGCCTTACCCTGTTTGACATGGGTCGCTACCTGGATCTCCATCGGTGTCAGGCCGCTTGCCTGCCCGGAAAGCCTGGTAATGAAAGAGGAAGTGAGATCATGGAGTTTGTCCTCGATCTCCCTGACAAAATGATACTGATTGTCATCCAGGTCGGTTCGCTCCAGTCTCTTGATAAGCGGCTCGACAAGCTGGAGGATATTTTCACTCATTCGTCGTTCCAGTGCTTCTTTATCCTGTTCTCGCTGCTTTAAGACAATGTTCAGGGCGGCATTGACCTGTTGGAGTTCTTTGTTCTGATTGCTGAGTTCCTTCGTCTGCTCGGCCGCTCTTTCAAGCAGAAATTCGTTGCGCCGGACAAACCCCTCCTCGAGCTGTTTCTGTTGGTCGATATCGCTTATCAGGCCGATAAACCGGAGTGCCTTGCCGTTGCCATCCTGCTCAACAACCCTGCCTCTGGCATGGAGCCATATCCAGTGGCCGTCGCTGTGCTGCAGCCGCAATTCCATGTCATAGTTTTCTCTGCGACCACCGAGACAGTCCTCGAATGCCTGCAGAGCCGATTCTTTATCGTCCGGGTGCAGCAGCTGCTGCCAACTCCAACCGTTTTCTGCCAAAATGCCCGGCTTATAGCCAAGCAATGTTGTCCAGTTACTGCAATAGTAGGATGTGCCGGTGGCAAGGTCGCAATCCATAAAACCGTTGGGCGAAACCAGGTGTACCAGACGCAGTCTCTCCTCTTTTTGCTGCAGACCGAGGCTGTCCGGCAACAGCTCGGTGACATCGGTCATGCTGATGACCGCTCCGGTAATTGTCGTTGTTTGTTTGGCATAATGCGGACAATACGAGACAACCATATTGCGCAAACCCAGTTCGCCTAGATGGAACAACTCCATGTGGCGAATAACGGCTCCTTCGAAACATTGATCCAGCTGATCGGCAACCTTGGTATCGAACTGAACGCTGCCCAGAACTTCGGCAAGGGAAACGCCAATCAGTGTCTCGCGGTTTGTGCCGAAGGCGCGCAGGTAAGCCTGGTTGGCGGCTAAAAAAATGCCGTTTTTATCGACCAGGGCGACAATGTCGGTTGTCGTCGAGAAGATTTTTTCACAGAGCCGGGCGACAGTCATATGTTCCTGCCGGGCAAAGGTGATGCTGATATGGTGCAGAAGTGTCTCAAAGTCAAAGGGTTTGAGCAGCAGGTCGTCCGCCCCCCCGCGCATGGTTTCGATTACCGTATTGGTTTCTCCGTACCCGGTGATGACTATGACACACATTTCTGGGTAGAGGCTTTTAATTTTCTTGAGCAACTGCAACCCATTCGGTCCGGGCATGACCAGGTCGGTAATGAGCATGTCAACGTGCTCATTTGCCAATATGCTCAAGGCTTCATCGTAACAGGAAGCGGTGGAAACATCATAGAAGCGCTGCAGTTCTCTTTTGAACGAGAGCCGGATAATTTCCTCATCATCGACCAGGAGTATCTTTCGCTTGCGGTCCATTAGAATGCCACTTCTCCGGGAAAATTGGGGCTGCTGGTGCTTGCTTTAAGGTCAATGGGCAGGATGACCTTGAAAATGGTTACCCTGTCGTCTTCGATTTCCGCCTCTATAGTGCCGCCGTGCAAAGATATGTAGGCGTAGCTGACAGCAAGGCCTAGATCCCGGGTCGATTTTTTCGAATATGCCGGGCTGAAGGGTTCAAACAGTTGCGATATAATCCCCGGGTCGATGCCGCAGCCGCTGTCCTTAATACGGACAACAACCATATCCTCCCGCCGCGAGGTGGAAAGATGGATGGTGTCATCCTTATCGCAGGCTTGAACGGCATTGTCCAGCAATTCCTCGAATACCTTGTTTATCTGGCCAGCTACCGCATGAATAGGCGGAATATTCTCACCGAATGTAGTGGTGATGGTGACGCCTTTTTCCGACAACATCTGCCTGTTTTTGTCGATAATTTTTTCAAGCGCAGTTCTCAGGTCGATAAGGTCTGTTTTGCCAAGTGTCGGCTGATAAAATTCGCGTAGTTCCCGGGTCAGCTGGTTGAGTTTATCGACCTCCTGGTACGCCAGATCGATCAATGGCATATCCTCCTGTTCCAGACCTCCCCGCCGTCGTATGCCACCGAGGACATTGGTGATCGCTTGTAGCGGGTCGTTAAATTTCTGGGCGATAGCGGCGGATACTCGGCTGATTGCGGCGAGTCTTTCATTCGTCAGGCGACGCTCCCTGGCCTGGACTTTTTCCAGGGGAGTGGGAGTTCGTCTCTCAAGGTGGCGTGGTCTTTGATCGTTTTCAAAGGAATCTGATTTGCCTGGGTATTTGGTCGTTTTTTTTGTCGAATCCACACTATTCCCCCATAGATGGTCGGACATTAAACCCTGTATGACTACGTAGTCATACACCGTAATCTTCTTTGATAACAAGGTTGTTGGTGCAGATGCAATACTTATTTTTACGGTTGGGGAGAGCTGAAGGGCGACAAAAAGAGGCAAAACACTACGGAGGATTAGCCGACATAAATGAGATTTCAGGCGGAGGGAATAACATCTCGCATAAAGAACTTAATTTTTTGTCAGTTCTTCCCGGCAATTCGGGCAGATGAGACAGTCAGCATCGGGGGAGGAGGCCTGCCTGGAAAATTCTTCAAGATCCAGCCAGCCGTGCTCTTCATGAAATATTTTTTTGCAGCCGATGCAAATGGGCAGAAAGCTTTCCAGATAATCGATTTTTTCCAGGGCGAGCATAAGATCGCTCAACACATCGTATTTTTCCTGAACAATTATCTTTCGTTCGATGGCATACCGGATAGACTTGATAAGCATGGGCGAGGAGAGAAATCTTTTTTGAATAAAATCTTCGGTCCCGTAGCGGAGCGATTGTTCGGCAAGTTCCTCGTCTTGCGGATTGGCCAGGACAATAACGGCGGTCTCGTGCAGCTCGGTTATTATCCTGCGGGCGGTGTCAAGCCCGGAAGAATCCGGCAAATCGAGATTGAGCAGGACTACATCAAAATCGTTATCTGCGAGTAGAGACAGGGCAGCTTCCAGAGTTTCCGCTTCTGACAGGCTGTAATGAAAGGGCGGAGCGGACGAAAGGTATTTATGGATAAGAGTTCTCTCTTCTGCACTGCCCTCAACGAGGAGTATCGAAATGTCGTTCATTATGCTTCCTTTACATCAATTGTCCGTCGGATTGGATAAACTTTTTCTTTCATAAAATTATGATGCAATTAGCATACCGAGCGGCGCGTAAAAGGAAAATAAAACAGCCTTGCATCGCTTATTTTTTATTCCTATCCTTTTTTCAATAAAAGATTACTGTCCTGATATCATCTTTAGCCCGATAATTGCAAGTCAATCTGTCAATTGCAAACAAATCTGGCGACGGCAAACTGTCGAATTCAGTAAAAAGAACCTACCAGAAAATACCTCCATCCCTTGAGATGACAACATGCCCGATTCTGCAGCCTCAGTTCTGATAATTGATCGAGATCCAAAAGTATTTGATTCTTTGTCGCACTGCACCGACCAGAGCACTATGCGTTTTCATTATGCGGCGAGTCTGTCTGAAGGGCGGGAAAAAAACCTGTGCGGAAGCTATCAGGTAATCCTCATGCAGGCCTCCCTGCCGGACGGAGATGCCTGCTATGCAGTTGAAGATTTTCAGGTAGACAAAAAACTCCCTGCGGAAATTATCATCTTTACCACTTCCGGTGATATGGAGCAGGCGGAAATTGCTTTAAAAAGCGGCGTCTGGGAATATCTCATCGATCCGGCTCCAGAGCAGGCGCTGCCGGAGCTGCTCCAACGCGCCCTGCACTATCATCAGAGCAGAACCGATGATCGCCTTCGGAATCAGAATGAATTTCGCAAACGGTTAAATAATCTCGGTATCATCGGTCGGTCGAATCTTATCCAGAAATGCATTAATTTCACGGCCAAGGTAGCACCATCCGATGCCAATGTTCTGATAACGGGGGAGACTGGTACCGGGAAGGAGCTTTTCGCCTCGCTCATTCACCAGTTGAGCCCGCGCGGTGCCCAAAAAATGACTGTTGTTGATTGTGCCGCTCTGCCCTCCTCCCTGGTGGAGAGTATTCTGTTCGGTCATGCCAAAGGCTCCTTTACCGGGGCGGATAAAAAACAGCCGGGGCTGGTGAAACAGGCGGATGGCTCAACTCTGTTCCTCGACGAAGTGGCCGAAATGCCCCTTGAGACCCAAAAAAAATTCCTCCGCGTCATTCAGGAGCGAAAATATCTCCCCGTCGGTGGAATTGTCGAGACAACCAGCGATTTCAGGTTGATCGCTGCGACCAATAAAGATCTCGAGGCGATGGTTGCGGCCGGAACCTTTCGAGAGGATCTGTTCTTCCGCCTCAAGACCTTCCATCTTGATCTGCCACCGTTGCGGGACAGAGTCTCGGATATCTCCGAACTTGTCTATCATTTTCGTGATAATTACTGCCGCCACCACAAGTTGCCGAAAAAGAATATATCCCCCGATTTTGCCATGCTTCTGGCCCATCACGATTGGCCGGGCAATGTACGGGAACTCTTCCAGGCCATGGAATGTGCCATTGCCGGCGCCCAGGACAGCGCCATTCTGTACGCCAAACACCTGCCGCTCAACATCAGGATCGAGACTACCAAAAAGAAGATTTCTGCGATGACTGCAGGCGATTCGGCAGGTCAATTGCATGATCCGGCAGGGTTTGGAGCCGGGGAAATGCCTACGCTGAAAGGGGCCCGGGACAAGGCCATCGCCGATCAGGAAGAAAAATATCTTCGCAGGTTGTTGAACGTATCCGAAGGGAATATTCAGAAGAGTTGCGAAATTTCCGGTCTCTCTCGGTCCAGATTGTATGATCTGCTCAAGAAGTACCAGCTCGGTCTTAAATGATAGCTCAATAAAATTGGGCATATTTGCAGTATCCGTCCTGTCATAATGGACAAATCCTGTTTGCCAGGATTAAATGATTCAATTCTAATTGTGCCTTGCGGCATCCTGTCGCTTTTTCTACCTGGTCAGGCGGAAAGTTTTCATCTGCTACATCTGTTTGTAGGAAAGCAGCCGTGTCACTTCGCCTTCTGGCGCGTCACCGCCGACGAAATAAACTACCGCCGTTTCTTCGATATCAATGATCTGGCTGGTCTGCGGATTGGCAGATAACGAAGTTTTTCGTCAGACCCACGCCCTGATTCTCGATCTGGTGGCTGCCCGCCGACTCGATGGTTTGAGAATTGATCACCCGGACGGGCTCTATGATCCGCTTTTCAATGGCTGGAGAATTAAATGTTCTGACCAGCCTGCTCTCTCGTCTGGCCAAAGCAAACCGCCGGACTAGGGAATTCAGCTTTAATAGTCTGCGAGATGCGCTGATTGAAGTCATCTTTTTTTTTCCGGTATACAAAACGTATACCTATCAGGATAAAATAGCCGCTCAGGACGCACGATGTATCGAGTGGGCTTTGCCTGGTTGGTTCGGATAACCGGCGTCCCTTCGATTCCGCCCGGCGACAGGCCATGTTATCGGCTTTTTTGGAGCAAAGCGACACCGGTCTGGAATGAGCAAGAAAACATCCAGTAAAGCACGCTTGCCGACCCTCCTGATGGGAGGGCAAAAATGTATTCCATGGTACAAGTTTTGCAAATGAGAATGATGCACCAAGAACTTTTTGCCGACGGCGATTATCTGCCGCTACAGGTGGTCGGTGAAAAAAATGAGCACTTCGGCCCGGTGCAGCTGCGCAAAATCTTTGCCGGAGATACAACGCCAGTGGTCCGGCACAATCGGACAGAAAAACATCGTCACTGAAGGTTGGCGGCCTGTTGCAGAGCTGGCCGGTTGCCTTGTTGCACGGACGGAAATGAATAAACCTTTACAATAGGGAGAATGACAATGAGTGAACACAAATTTCTCAAGCATTTACGTAAGGATCACAATGAGCAGAAGAGTATCGGCAAAAAACTGATCGATGCTACGCAACCGGAAGAAAGAGAGAAGCTCCGCCGGCAATTTCATGAAGCCCTCCTGCCGCACATGGTGGGCGAAGAGGCGTCAATCTTTGCGATACTGAAGAAATGTGACAATACAGAGGCCAGAGATGACGGTTTGGAAGGGTTGCAGGAACATCATGTCGCAAAGCTTGTCCTGAGAGAACTCATGGACCTCGAACTCGATAGTGACATATTCAAAGCCAAGGCCTCGGTTCTCGATGAGCTGAACAGACATCATATAGAAGAGGAAGAAAGCGTTGTATTCGGCCATTTGAACAAGCTGTGCGATACCGCAAAGCTGGACCACCTCTTCACAAAATATGAAGAGGCGGAAGAAAAGTCCTGATTACCAGAAAATGACATCAATTATAATATTTGGTGCCGGGATAGCCGGGTTGAGTGCGGCGCACGAGCTGATAGAGCTGGGACATCAGGTGAAGGTGTATGAAGCTCTAGACCAGCCCGGTGGATTTTTTCGGAGTTCACGGCAGTGTCACACCAAAATGCCGCCCCAGACAACACCGGTAGAAAATTTGTTTCTGGCCGGTGCCCATACCAGGACACAGGCCCACGTCTGGAGTATCGAGGGCGCCGTGGAAAGCGGCAGAAGGGCAGCAAAGGCTATTGATGGTCGGGTTCCTGTAGTTGACCAGTATCTTCCGTCCCTGCTAAGATATACCCGCGGGGTCGACGATTTCCTGTTCGCTGTTAAGGGCCCATGTCCTTTATATGACACTGATAACACTGGCGATGGTCATGAGCTCTGGGGTATGGTTTTATCTTAAGAAGATAATTTTATGTCAAGTGACGCTCGTTCTCTCAAAAACTTTAAACCAATAAGTTATTTTCTGGCACAATTAGTGCTGATTGCCAGGTAAGTTACTGGATCTCGGTCCTGTGGAGGTTCCTGCATGAAGAAAAAAAAGTTATGCTTTTGGCGATTGGAGTATGTTTAAGGATGCCCTCCGTTTAGCTCCAGCCGGGCAGTGAAATGTAGAGTTATCTAAGGAGCAAAGAATGATGTCTGCCTTGAAATACGCCCGTCTGACCACTCCGGTCTGGGGTATGTTTTTTTTAACGTTGCTTGCTGTTTTCTATTTTGCCAAAGCAATCATCATTCCCATCTTTTTGGCGATATTTACAGCCTTTCTGCTAAATCCAATGGTCGCTTTCATTAAAAAGAGATTTTTAATTCCCCGACCTATAGGAGCCGGCCTTCTCCTTTTATTTTTATTTAGCGCTTTTGTCCTTGCCGCTAATTACCTGGCGGAACCAGCTGGAATATGGCTCGATAGGCTGCCCCGGGAATTGAAACAGACAGAGAAGAAATTGTCCTTTTTTAAAAAAACTATCGAAAATGTCCAGGAAACGACGGATAATCTAAACAAAATTGCCAAAGTAAAAGCAAGCCCGAACCAGACGCCGACAGTGGTAGTGCGCGGTCCCAGCCTCTTCAACCGGGTCTTGGACAGTACCCAGTCTTTTTTGATAGGGATATCGTCCTACATTGTCCTGCTCTATTTTTTGTTGGGCTTCAGCAAAGCCCTGGCACGAGATGTCGGTAGTTTTTTACAAAACAAAACCTACAGCCTGGCCTTGATCAGAATAGCCAGAGAAGCGCAGGCCCAGATTAGTTATTACCTGCTGGTTATAACCATAATTAATATTTTCCTCGGTGTTTCCATAGCTCTGATCGCCTGGGTCACCGGTCTGCCCAATCCATTCGTATGGGGAGCAGTCGGAGCGGTGCTGAACTATATTCCTTATCTTGGCGCCTCACTTAACATCGGCATAATTTCACTGGTGTCTTTGCTCACTTTTAGTACTCCATCGAGTATTATTTTGCCGCCACTGATCCTGCTTGGCGTTTACTTTATTGAAGGGCAGATATTGCAGCCCCTGACGGTTGGCAAAGTTTTTACTATTAATCCCGTTGCCATTTTTCTTTCCATTCTTCTCTGGGGGTGGCTCTGGGGGGTGGCCGGAATATTTATGGCCGTACCGATTTTAATGGTGGTTATCATTGCCATACAATACAGCAATAAATTCCGTAAAGAGACAGGCGTAACCAATGAACAACCTGAGTCAACGGGATAATAAACCATTCAAGGAGACTATCCTGGTGCAAATAAACAGCACAATATCCACAAAAGTGCAGATAATCTCTTATCGAAACTATTAAACGAGGCGTCAGTAGCGCATGATAGACCTTACGGCAGTCCTGCCCCAAATCAATCTGCAATTGTTTTGGGAGCATACCCGAAGTACTGGTATTGCCTATCTGCTCTCTTTGCCGGTAGGTTTTAACCGCGAAATCGGCTCGCAGAGTGCGGGGATACGCACCTTTCCCCTGGTGAGTGTCGCTTGCTGCGGGTATACGTTGATGGCAATTGTTATTTTCCCGACAGCCGATTCACAGGCAAGGATGATGCAAGGTCTTATCACTGGCGTTGGTTTTATCGGCGGGGGGGCAATTTTAAAAACAGGTGACCATGTCAGCGGTTTGGCCACGGCAACCAGCATCTGGGTCACCGGAGCAATCGGCATGGCGGTTGCCTGGAAACGTTATGAAATCGCCGTATTATTAAGTCTGAGAATTTTTCTGACGCTTTACTTTTCAAACAGAGCCAAGAAGGTAGTGAAAAAATTTAATGAATAAATTGGCATCTGGGCCGGGTAAAATTAGCCGCTTTTGCAACCGGAACCCAGTGGGCCATGCAGTATTTTTTGCTAGAAGGAATACATCGTCGCTCGTATCTTCATTTCCTTTTCCTTAAATACGAGGAGATTAAAAATTTTTCTTGAAAGAATCAAATCTGAAGGCATTGCCCATCTGTTCGACATTCTTGGTGATGGAAGCGAAACTGTAGTTATCGATCCCCGGCGTGATTGTGAGGTGTATGTCGCAATAACAGCCAGGCAGGGTGCACAAATCACCCGGATATTCGAAACCCATCGAAATTTTAATAAAATCCTGCCGCTCGGGGATCAGACGCTTCTCTATCCGGCACACGGTACCGGTTCAGTCTGTGGCGGCGGCCTGGCCGCACGTGAATTTTCCAGCATCGGCTATGATCCTATCCGGGGTTACCTCAAAGGGGGAATGCACAGCTGGGAGGTGAGTGGTCGCCAGTACGATCAGATCGGCGCTGTCCATATTTTCCTCGGCGAACTTCAGGGCCGTGTCGATGAAATCGATCCCGACAAACCGGTGGTCACTTTCTGTGGCAGTGGACAATGGGCGATTATAGCTGCCTCTATTTTGAAACGGCACGGTTTTAAGCAGGTCGAAGAGAGTCTTGGGTCGATGGAGGCGTGCAAGAACATCGGCTGTGATATAAAAGAAGGGTAAGGTGATGTGACTCTACTACAGACGATTCTCCGGTTGGCTGTTGCCCTTTTCGGTGGCATTTGCGTCGGTTTTGGCGCCCGTTGGGGAGGCCGCTGTACCAGTGGTAACGGTTTCAGTGGCACCTTGCAGCTCGTTCTCAGTAGTTGGATAGTCGTCATCTGTTTTTTATTGGTGGTGTTGCCGTCGCCATATTTAGGTACGGGATGCGATAGGAGGATATGTCTATGTTGAAGACTCTGCACAGTCGGAAAAAGGTGTTAGATGTTCTTGGTCTGCATGATAAATTTTCGTCAGTTAATGGGAAATTTTGCGCTCGAGTATCCACATGCACATAAGCATGAGTCGGCTTAGGACATCCTACAGGAATTGCAGACGTCGCTTTTCGCAAATGACATTTATTGACGCGGGTATGCTGCTGGTCTCTCTTCTTGTTACTGGAGGCATCCTCATTTTTATTGAACTCGCAGAAGAGGTACTGGAGGGAGAAACCCGCGATATTGATGAATGGATTATTCTCACGTTCCGCAATCCTGTCGACCTCTCTCCTTTGGGGCCGGCATGGTTCGCAGGGATGATGCGCGACATTACCGCCCTTGGAGGTATCTTTTTTTTGACGACGCTCAGTTTGGCTGTGGTGGGATTCCTGCTGTTACAGAAAAAGAGAGACATGGCTGTGTTCACGACGGTCGCGGTTACAGGGGGTCTCTTGCTTAGTAACGTCATGAAGCATTTTTTTAACCGGCCTCGGCCGGACCTTGTATCCCATGAAGCTTATGTAATGTCTTCTGGTTTTCCCAGTGGACATTCCATGCTGTCTGCCGTGGTATTTCTCACCCTTGGCGGCCTGCTGGCTCGCTACACTAAACAAAAACGGTTAAAAGTTTACATCCTGTCCCTGGCTATTCTTGCGACCGTGCTGGTTGGCATCAGCCGGGTCTATCTCGGTGTACATTGGCCAAGCGATGTGTTGGCTGGCTGGATGGCGGGCTCTTCCTGGGCTCTCTTCTGTCTGCTGATAGCTTTTCTGCTGCAGAAACGGGGAGACGCCGAAAAACATATTGACTCGTGAGAAAGTAGTTTCGGACTTCCCCGGTCCAGCCTGCTCACTCTCTTCGCCGCCGGTGAGAAGAACCCGGCAGAGATACACTGAGTCATATCTCAGCGCGATTTTGACCGTGTTATTTTCTGAATCGCCTGAGGCCAATCAGTCCATTTAGGCAGGACCATTCCTGCGAAATCGGACTTTTTACTTGAATTCTCGTCTGCTTTCCGGTTTTTTCCAGGCACACCTCTTGCAATACCTCTTTAACATCAAAGGACATGCCCTGATGCTTCATCAGGATGGGGATAACTCTGCAGATTCGCCTGAACCACTCGGCGGAGGCGGGGCCGGTGTCGCCTGTGGTGTAAGTCCACTAAAAATTTCTGTGCGATATATCGGCCGTACAAGGATGATCAGCAGTTTGGTATTTAAAACTTATCTTTCTTTTCTTAACAAAAGGGGACACATATGGGCGTTCATGTCAACGGAGTCTTTAGCTTTATCATTCTCATTGCAGATATCTGGGCTATCGTGAACATTTTTCAAAGCAGTGCGACCACCGGTATGAAGGTGTTGTGGACGGTTATTGTCTTGTTGCTCCCTGTCTTGGGTCTCCTCCTTTGGTTTTTCCTCGGACCAAAATCCGCCCGATAGCTGGCTGGCGAAGTAGATGAAAACGAAATTCTTCCTCTTTCTGGAGTCTCTCAAGGCCAGTTTCTGGCTTATTCCTGTACTGATGATCAGTGGGGCAATGATCATGTCGTTTTATATGGTCATTCTTGACAGGAGATTGCAGGGAGATACTTTGAGATTTTACGGTTTTATGTACGCGGTGAGCCCGGATGGGGCACGCTCCGTGTTATCGACCATTGCCGGTTCGATGATGACGGTTGCTGGCGTTACCTTCTCCATTACTATCTTAATACGCAGAATCTTTACGCCGGCGATGATGGCTATATTCAGGTAATTAACATAGAGAGCCTTGTAAAGACGGCCAAAAAGAACTCCCCGAGGACATCTCCAACCAAATTACCAGGGCTTATATAATTGGGGACAGACGAACCCCAAAACAGGACCCATAATATTCTATCCATCAGCTGGTTAAAATTGCCGTTCGCGCGCTTTCTCCGGGCAATAATGATCCCTACACCGCGATAGACTGCATTGACCAGCTTGGCTCTGCCCTGTGCCTGCTGGCCGGAAGAAAGATCCCGGGGGAAAACCGCTTTGATGACAAGGGGCGGCTTCGGCTGATAATAAAGCCTTTTACTTTTGCCGGCATGTTGAATGCCTCTTTTGATCAAATTCGTCAGTACGGCTGGCAGAGTGTGGCGGTGACCATACGACTGCTCGATATGCTGACAATTATCGCCGGTCAGACCCGTCGTCCCACGCAGCGAAAAACTCTTCATCGGCAGGCAAACATGATTTTACGTTCCAGCCGCACGGCTCTTCCGGAGAAAACGACAAGGAGGATGTTCTGCAGGGCTACCGGCTGTTGCTGGAGGTGCTGAATACATTTGACGACCGGGAAGGCCCCTATGAAACCCCTGATGACATATAGAGTGGATCGCCGAATAACTTGGTCGCACTCTGCTGTTTTTCGGGGATGCTCAGATGCCCGGCAGGAATTTCTTCTTCCGTTGCGAAATACCAGTCACGGTGCATTATTATTCAAACTGTTGTGCAACATCAACACTGGTATTACAGTGATTCATTGAATGAGTAACATACCGAAAAATCTGTATTGAGGATCGATAAAAAAGTATTCCATCTGCATAGAGCACAGGAGTAAGCGTATGGATCCTGCCATTTTTAAGGCGCCTGCCACAATAGAAAAAAACGACAAGTTTATGGCGGATATTTTTATGGGTTCCTCTATCGGCATCGCCATTTTTGATACTGATCTGCGTCTTGTTGAAGCAAATCCGTCTGCGAGCGATGCGGTCGGCTACAGTATTGAAGAGCTCAGGGGAATAGACATACCGGCTGAGCTTCTGCCGCCTGAAGATGCTGTTTTTCTTCGCAGACAAATCAGTCTTCTCGTCAACGGGACGCACCCTTCCGTCCGGCTACAGAGTCGTTTGAAAAAGAAAAACGGCAAATGGCTGGTACTCCAGTGGAACCTCTCTCTCTTGCCGAATGCCGAGAATGAAGCACGACACGTTATAGCTCTTCTCGAGGATATCACCCAAAGAAAATATGCCCAATCGATGTTGAAAAATTCCGAACAAATGCATCGTCTGCTAGCCAGGGATGTTCTCTTTGCCCAGGAATCTGAACGGAGGAGCGTGGTCCTGGAGTTGCACGACGTTATTGGCGGCAACCTTGGTGCTGCCAAATATCTGCTGGAAAAGATGAAATTGGATCGTATTACCACCATGGAGAGCTCGGAAATCCTCATCAATAAACTTGACAATCTCATTGTCGATACCATGAATGAGGTGCAGCGGCTGTCGACCTCTCTTCGTCCGCCCGGCCTTGATGATATGGGGATTCTCGCTGCCTTCAAATGGCTTGTCCGGAAACACAATGAAATTTATACAGAGAGTACCACCACCCTGGACTGTCTGATTGAGGAGGCTGATATTCCGGCCGACATTAAAATTGTACTGTTTCGGGTCGCCCAGGAAGCACTCAATAATGCAGCCAAGCACAGTCATGCGACTCTTATCGAGGTATCGCTCAGTAACTCAGAAGGTAAGCTGCTGCTCAGAATAGCTGACAACGGGATAGGTTTTAATCCTGAGATTGTCGGCTTCTGTTCGGCGGATAGAGGATTAGGCTTGCGTAATATGCAATCTCGGACCGAGCTGGCCGATGGAAAATTGACTCTTTGGAGTCGAGCCGATCACGGTACGATAATTCATGCAGAATGGGATCCGACCGGCTTGGCTGAGGGACCGTAACTCTTCGCCGGAAATGAACTGTCAACGAAACTCGGTTTTGAAAAAAGCCGACAACGCGATGAGGTTTGGCGGGCGTATTTCAAGTCTTGTTCAGCTAGGACATTGGAAAGCTAAGCCTGGTTATTTTTAATCGGCAGCAAGACGGTGAAGATTGAACCTTTTCCGGGTGTGCTCTCTATCCGGATTTCTCCTCGATGTTTTTTGACAATACCATAGCTGACCGATAGGCCTAGACCGGTTCCCTTGACTTCGGGTTTGGTGGTGTAAAACGGCCTGAAGAGTTGGTCTATATTTTCCGGTTGAATGCCGATACCGTTATCCTCAATCGCCACAGCCACCCTGTCTCCTTCCTGTCGGGTGGCCACCTTTATGACGCCGCCGCGGTTCCGGCAAGCATCCGCTGCATTGGTCAACAGATTAAGAAAGACCTGTTTGATCTGGTCCGACATGGCGGTGATATGCGGCAACCCTTCGGCAAAGTCGGTTTCGACAACAATCTGTTGCCTGTTGAAATCATGTTTATTGAGCAGCAGGATGGAGTCAAGGGCCTGGTGCACCTCCATTATCGCCATCACCCCCGAGGAAGGCCGATTAAAGTCCTGCAGGCTACGGATAAGGTTTTTAATCCGCTTCCCTTCGCCAAGCGCGATGTCGACCAGCTCTGTATCCTCCTGATCCATGACTGCCCGTTTTTTCACGCCGTTCAGGATGGACATAATTCCCTGCAGGGGGTTGTTAAATTCATGGGCGATAGACGCCGACAACTTGCCTATTGCCGCCAGTTTTTCCGTGTGTAGATAGAGTTGCTGCATCTCCTGCAGTTCAAAGGTCCGCTGCTGCACCTTCTGTTCAAGATCGGCAAGAAGGGCAGCGAGTGCCTCGTCGGCTTGAAATTTAGCCAGGGCTACGGCCAGATGGTTGGTCAGCCTTTCCCACAGAGTAATTGTCTGAAGCGTAAATTTTTCCTTTTGCCGGTCGTTGAGTTGGAGGAGTCCCAGATTCTTTTTTCCGTGACCAAAAGGAATCAGGGCTATTGATTCATATCCCGCCTTGATGCAGGATATGCAGGCGCTGTTCTCCTTGTTGGCTTCAGGCATGGATGCGGACAATTCTCTAGCGTTGTTACACCAGAAACTGCCTTTACTGCTTAAAAAGGCTTTTCCCGTTGAGGTGCTGGAAGCAATAAAATCACTGCACAGGCAATCGAACATTGGGTTGCCGGTCTTGCTCTGGGTCCCTGCTCCTGAGGTCCTAGAGATACATTGATCACCTGCTGCGGTGAAGAAATCTTCGGGAAAACCGATGGTTGCGATATAGGGATATTGGTTGTCTTTTTCTAACCGGATGCCTATCGCTTCGCATCCGGAAAGCTGCTGGAAAAAAGTGATGGCCGCTTGGATCAATTCATTTGCCCCACGGCTCCCATTGATTAAACGGAGGCATTCAATTGTTGCCTCCCGCTCCGCCTCGGATCGTTTACGCTCGCTGATATTATGGGCTATCTTGGAAAAGCCGATGACTTTGTCGCTCGCATCCCTGATAAGAGAGATCGTCACCGCAACAGGGAAAATAGAGCCGTCTTTCCTGCGGTTAAGGGATTCGAATTTCTTGATCTCCTTGCTGTTCTCGAGCTTGTGCAGGACATCGACAACTTCGTTTTCATGGCCGGGGGGAAGAAGAAGATCGATATTTTTGCCTAAAATCTCGTCTGCCCTATAGCCGAAGATCTTTTCGGCTCCTACGTTCCATGCCTGCACGATATTCTTCAGATCCAAGCCGATAATCGCATCATCGGCACTCATGACAATAGCCGCCAGCCGCGCTCGTATCGCTTCAGAGCTTTTCCATTCGGTGATGTCCTCAAATATTGCATACACTTCGGAGGGCTCCGTCTTCTCCATCCTGAAAACCGGTGTTGCATCTATATTGATCCATCGGTATTCGCCAATTTCCGGATTAAACACCCCCATGATAACGTCGCGGACATGTTGCCCGGTCTGCAGGGCGACCATCGAAGGGTGTTCCAGCCCTGGGAAAAACTCCCCGTTTTCACGGATGGTGTGTTTATCCACCTCGATTGAAAGGCGGCCTAAGAAGTCCTGGTCCGTCTTGCCCAGGATATTTCTCGCCGCCGGATTCATGGCGATGATTTTGCCGGTGGCATCTTGATGAACGACACCCTGCCGCATCGTTTCGGCCAGCAAACGGTAGCGTTCCTCACTCTCGCGCAGTTTCTTTTCGGCCCGGAATTTATGCAGGGTCATTTCAATCTGGATGCGCAGGTCACGGTCATCAAACGGCTTGAGAATATATCCGGTTGGGTTTGCCTCCTGGGCGCGAAGGGTGGTGCCGTTGTCGGAGTGGGCGGTCAGAAAGAGGATCGGCACGTTGTTTTCCTGGTGGATCTGGTGGGCCGCCTCGATACCGTCCATCGCCCCGGCCAGGTAAATATCCATCAGTACCAGATCCGGCTGCTGTAGACGGGCGAGCTGCACCGCCTCTTCGCCGGTGTTGGTGGGGCCGACCACATCATAGCCAAACTGGCGAATCCTGCAGGCAAGATCTTCAGCAACAATGCCTTCGTCTTCGACGATTAAAATAGATGTATCACTCATGGCGCTCTTCCTTCTGCTTTCTCACTAAAGATGATTGTATATTCCGTGCCTGGGCCATCACCTTTTTTGATGGTGCCGCCTATTTGCCTGGAGAGTATCTGCACCAGACGCAGGCCAAGGGTGGAAGATCGTGTCCAGTCAAACTCTTTTAGCAGGCCGACGCCGTTGTCCTTAACCGACAGGGAAATTGTTCCGGCCTCGGGATCCTGCGCCAGTCCGACCCATACTTCTCCTGCGCGACCATCCTTAAAGGCGTGTTTGAGAGAATTGACGACTAATTCGTTGAGTATCAGACCGCAGGGAACCGCGACCTCGATTGTCATCGGTACGGCGCTAAGCGACTGGTGGAGCTGCACCGTATCGGTTGCGGTGCTGTGTGAGCGCCAGAGGTAGTGCAGCAGGCTGCTGATATAGTCGGCAAAATTCAACTGGGCCAGGTCGCCGGTCTGATAAAGCTTATCGTGGACCAGCGCCATCGAGTGGATCCGGTGGCGCATGTCGTTTAATTCCGCTTTTACCCGTTCATCGGTTACATTGTCTACTTGCAGGCTGACCAGGCTGGAAATGACCTGGAGGTTGTTTTTTACCCGGTGATGGATCTCACGGAGCATGACTTCTTTTTCCGCCAGGGAGGTCTGGACCTGTTCCATGGCCTGTTTCAGATCGGTAATATCGAGATGGATCCCGGCCCAGCCGGTAACCTGGCCTTGTTCATTTTTGATGGGTACGCCGCGGGCCAGGATATGGTGCCACTTGTTGTCTATGCCGCGTAAGCGATGTTCCCGGCTCCATTTACCGCCGGCTTTGACACATTTCTGCCATTGTGCAATGGTCACCTTGAGGTCATCGGGATGGAGAATATTTGCCCAACCGGTATTCAGGCACTCTTCATGACTGATGCCGACCAGCCGGAGAAAGCTGTCACTGGCGTAGGTGTACCGGCCGTCGGCAGTGCAGGTCCAGACGCCGTATTCGATGGCCTCACCGATGCCGCGGTAAAGTGCTTCGCTGGCCTGAAGTTCTGCCTCGAGACGCTTTATATCGCTGATATCGGTGCAGGTGCCGACCCATCGCTCGACTTTGCCGTCGCTGTCTTTAAGCGGGATGATGCGGGTCAGGAAGAGACGGAAAACGCCCTCTGCACCGCGCAGGGGAAAGGTCATCTCAAAAGGATCTGCTGCGGTTATCGCCGCTTGCCAGCTGTCCATTACCCTCGGTAAAACTTCCGGGTCATGGACGCTTTGCCAGCCCCAGCCCTCCATCTGTTCCGGCGTTGTGCCGGTGTAGTCATACCAACGATTGTTGTACCAGAATAAATAACCATCCGGTCGGGCCATGAATGCCAGTTGCGGTATGGTATTGATCATGGTCCTAAAACGTTCCTCGCTCTCGAGTAGGGCCTCTTCCGCTTTTTTACGCTCGGTGATGTCAATATTCACCCCTACCAGGCGAACGGCTTTGCCTGCCGTGTTATATATCGGGTCCGCTTTGGAAGAAATCCACCGATATTCTCCGGAGGCGTGATAGATACGATATTCAACCTCATACGTTTCATGCTTACCAAGGGCATTATTACGTTCGCCTTCGACCCGTTGGATGTCTTTGGGATGAATCCGCTCCCGCCAGTCCTGATACGTCTTGATGCTGCCGGGCGGCAATCCATATAGTCTATTGAGCTGCGGAGAGAAATCCAGGACGTCGGTCTCGATATTCAATTCCCACAGCCCGATATTACCGCCCTCCTCAGTCAAGCGCAGGCGAGCATTACTTTCACCTAAAGCTGCCCTGGTCTCTTCGATCTGGGTTTGTCTGGTTATATTTTGGAAAACACAATGAGTCTGCTGGAATTGGCCCGCCAGATTTTTGGCGACTTTCCCGTCAAAGGTGACATGGACAGTCGATCCATTTTTGGCGATCATCTCGAACTCGACACCGAGAATCTCTCCTACTGCCTTGAATCTCGGAAAATTTTCTTTGAAATGCTGTTGCCAGCTCGGATGGAGAAATTCGCCGAAATTTTTGCCGATCACCTCTTCTTTTGTAAAACCTAGGGTGTCCAGCCATTCCTCATTGACCTCCAGAAGGCAACCAGCATCATCAAGGGATTGATAGGCAAAGGGTGCCCTGATATAGAGTTGCTTTAAGAGGGTAATCTCTCCCGTAAGGCGTGCGTTTTCCGCCTCCAATTGGGCCAGTCTCTCTTCAGCTGAAGCTGGGTGTTTGACTATTTCATGCATATGGTTCCCAGATGAGAGAAGCTATTATAAATCGTCACAGCCTGTAAATATCTTCAAAAATTTTAATCTTCACTTGCGGTAATTTCAATCACAATGCGCATAAATTTACCCAGTGGTTCGTCTTGATCAAGAAAGCTCTCAAAAGCCAAGAGATGTCGCTGTTAATTTGTTCAGCAATAAGCCCGCCAAGGCCGCTCTTTTAATAAAAAAAATTGTTCAGATGCACATGATTCGGGCTTATACACAATATACAGGCTGGGACCGGCTGAAGGGGTGAGCTCTTTGGTCGAAAAAAAAAGAACAAAGCGGGAAAATTTGTCCGATTTCATAGGATAGTCCTGTCTGAATGGATTGAAACCCCTTGCAAAAAGGAGGATGGAAAAAGGTGGTTTAGGTCAAGTGGGCTCCAGTACCAGCCCCATCTTTACGGCATGGGTGGCCAAACCTGCGGCATTGTGAAGGTCCAGTTTTGCCATCAGATTAGACCGGTGCTTTTCGACCGTTTTCACACTGATAAAAAGCAGCTTGGCAATCTGCTTGTTTTTATAACCCTCACCAACAAGTTTGAGAACCTCTTTTTCTCTTTGGGACAGTACATTCCCAGCAGAGGATGCACTTTTTTTACCTTTGGCGCCGACCATAAAATTATCGAGCAGCGATTGGGTGATATGCGAGGTTACGTAAGATTTTCCTTGCAAAACATGATCAACCGCCGTCAACAGTTCGCTGAAATCACCTTTTTTCACGCAATACCCATTGGCACCGGCAGCGAATATTTCACGCAGAAATTCTTCGGTGTCATGCACCGTTAGCACGATAAATTTTATTGTCGGGTATTTGCCTTTCAGCTCATGGATGACGGAAAGCCCGGTCATTTGAGGCATGGAGATATCCAGAAGCATTAAATCCGGGACTTCTTTTTTGCCGAGTTGAATGGCCTCCAATCCATTTGCCGCCTGGCCGACTATTTCATACAGACCAGTCGATTCGAGCATTGAACATAATCCTTCACGCATAATGACGTGGTCTTCGGCCACGACTAATCGTTTTTTCGTCATAATCGTATTACTCCCATATTTTTTGAAGTTAACCGGGGCTCTGCTTCGCCTCTGGCGCAGGTTCTGGATTTCTGCCGGTAGACGCTGCTGCTTCCAATTTGAATTTACGAATCTGTTCCAGGGTCACGGTGCTGATCATCAGGATCGGTACCGCCATAAATACCCCGGCAATCCCCCATAACCAGCCCCAGAGAAGAATCGCCAAAAACACGATCGCCGGATTGATGGTAAAAACGCGGCCGACGGTCAGAGGTTGCACCACCTGTCCTTCAATGACATTCAAGCCGAGGATAAGGAGCGGCGGTAAAAGAATTTGCGATACGGAGTCAAAACTGAGCAGAGATACCATGGCGACTATTCCTATGTTAACTGCTGGCCCGAAATAGGGGATGTAGTTGAGGAGTGCCCCGGAAACGCCCCACACCACCGGATTGGGTAAATTGGTCGCCCAGGCGACCAGGAAAATGCAGCTACCAAGGACGACATTTATGAGCGAGATAACCAGCAGGTAGTAACTGATTCGGGCCTGAGATTCTCTGGCGATCCTGACGACGGCCAGACTGTGTTGTTTGTTCTGGAGAAAATGTCCTGCATCACGGATGATGGTTATGCTGAAGGTCAGGAGAAAGTAGAGCAGGACGATATAGGAGCCCAGTCCGATGAAAACGGACTGGGTGCTGTCCAATATCCGGTTGAATAAATTAGGGCCGCGCACAACCACTGTCTCTTTTTCATTAGGCGCGCGGTCTACAGTGGCTATCTTGCCGAATTTGTTGGTGGTCTCCTGGACGTTTTTGATTGATTTTTTTAATAAAGACAGCTTCATCTCCGTCTGTCTTAGTTCAACAGGAAGCCGTTTAACCCACATGGTTGCGGGTTCGATGAGAAAATTGGCGGCAAAGGCTATACCGGCAATAAGCGATATGAGGACGAGTCCTGCGCCTATCGCCCGGGGTATCCGCAATTTTTTTCCGATGAAATCAACCACCGGATTCAGCAGGAAGGTGCTCAAGATAGCTAGAAATATCGGGATGAAGACGGCATTGGCAAAATAGAGAACCACAAAAACAACAACTATAAAGCCTCCCCAGATGGGAATGTGCAGCGAGTTAACTCTTACGGTAGCCATCGAATTGCCTGCCTGTCTCTATTTTTGAAGCATCTTCCGGCGATCATGCTCTTTCCCGCCTTGGTCGGTATTCTTGTGGTAAACCCCCGGAAGATGCGTGTTGGTCAAGCAGGTTTTACAGGGGCTGGAAGGTAAACTTCTGGCCGCCGATAGAGAGCTCATACATCAAGCCTCCTTTTGCGTGAACAAAAGATGCCATGCCTTTATAATAGTCGGTTTTAATCTGGGTTCCGGTCTTTGGGCCGGCGGATGCGCCGGCATTAGCACCACTGGTACCTGCCTCAGCTTCCGCGCCGGCGGTTATCACGACCGCCTGGGCAGTTGCGCCGAATTCAAAATTTCCACTGGTAAACTCATCGTAGGACCGCTTATCTTTGAAGAAGACTATTTCGCTGAAAGCTTCAGCCCCGGCCTGGAAGCCGATCGACCCTTCTATCACCGTAGATGAACCGGTGACTCTGTTGCCCCGGTAGACCTGCCCTTCTCCGTAGGAACCACCGACCACAAAGCCTGCTTTGCCAATTATCGGAAAGACCGCGTAGCCGTAGGAGTTATCGAAAAACGTCTGCACAACCGGAGAGTCCTTAAACACATTGATCGTTGAAGAATAATCTTTCGCTGTTGCGGCAAAAGCCGTAGCCGACAGGCTCAGAACGGCAATAACAATTGATACAACCGATAATTTTTTCATGTTCGTGCTCCTTTGCTGTTGTAGTTTGGAATGACGCTTTAGCTTGTTTTTCACATTGACCCGCTCTATTGCTCTTTATGGGAAATGGGTGATGGCCAATGAGCTTTTTGGCTGAGAAATTTTCTGTTCTCTGCACCTGCCTCTTGCAGATCTTTTAAATTGACCTGGGCCGCATTGTGCTTTGCCTTCAGTTCATCCATCTTTGAGAGATATTCAATTCGTGCCTGCGCTTCAGCTCCTTGAGCTCTTTTTTCCAGGCTGTCTATCTCCAGTTGCCACACCGTCATTTGTTCGGCTCTATCTAGATATACATCCTTTAATTCCATGATTTGCTCCTGTGTCTATAAAGAGCAGCAACCCGGGTCAATCGGGTTGGCCTTTGTTTGGCTGCACTGCTGTTTAGCTGTATCTGGACACCGTAATCATGCATGAGACTTACTATGAGTTAGCATACACCGTGCCAGCTTACAAAAAAACATGACGGACAGAGGCCAGAGGTCTAGTATGTGCCTTACCTGCAGTGCAGTAGAGAGAGGATGCCGGGGAATCTGCTTTTGAATCTTTGATCTTTTCCTCTACAGACGGTCCATGTTGTTGTCCTGTCCAGCAGGACACTTTCTTTGCAGGAGTGATGAAACGGCAGCCTCCGGTAGGGGAAAGCCATCTCTTCTCTTCGTTCTTTACGACATTATCAATCTACATCAACCTACCTTCTGTCGCAATTGCGCCTATTAGGAGTCGAGAAATTTTAATAATAAGGGAAACCTGCTATTTTTGAGGGTCTGTCGATTATCCGAAAATTGCCGTCAAATTGTTTTCGCGGGAGTACATGTCACTCTTTCCTTCATTTAGGAATAGCTCTTGCGTATATGCTTTTACAGACAACTTAACCACCTATGTATACAAAACGAGAAAAAGAACGAAATGAAGAAGATAAAGATCACGTCCCCGTCATCGTCAAACGAATTGGTTTTGATACAACGCCCTCCAAGGTGTATTCCAGAACGAAAATGTTCTGGAAAAAATTCCTAGCAGTTGAAGGCAATTTCCAGCTGGTCTATTGATAGCGTCCATTGACACTGCCTGGTACCTTTTCATCTGGCCACTGCTTATAGCCGTTTGTGCTCCCGATGTCCGAGCTTTGCTCCGCTGGTATGTTCCTGCCACGGGCGAAGGCCAGCATGTTTTTACTCAGTTGGTAGAGGAGTCTCAAAAGGCGGCATGGCCGGTATCGTTTTGTATTTTCTTAATCGCTACACTGTTTGCTTTATTTCAGGTGTATAAACTTTGGCAATGGCAGAACGGCAAAGGTCCATCTGGTGACAACTGCGGAGGGTTGCCGTCGGAGCTGGATTGGCACCAACCGCTTGGCTTGGTTTGCGGATTGTCAGAACCCTTGCTCACCAGCTATGGGCCGAGATCGAGTTTGTAAACGAGGATGGGCCCCGCTTTACCATGGGTTTTGCAAATGTCATTAAGAGAACCCCTTTGTCACGACCCAACTTCTTGGGCTTGAGCTCGAGGAAGCTCAATGTTGGTGAAAGCGGTGAAAGCTTCTTTAAGGTCTGATCTTTTCGTCACGCTAAAACTTCCATCCGTTTCCAACACCACGGTTTCTATATGGTCAATAGTCGCAATGCCATTTCTTCGAATCGCTAAAGAACATATGAACCTCCAATGAGCTTGTATGCCGCGCTTGCCGCTCTTCTTTAGTTTTATTGGACAAAAGCCAAGAAGCCTCTTGTCCAGTTTAGGTGCGGATGGTGCCGCAATTATCATCATAACGGCGCTCTTCGAGCAGCTGATGGGGCAAGATCGGGATGTCCTTTTCAGGTTTCCTGCCATAACAGATACTGTGCGCAGATTCAGCAAACGAGTCTCTTTCTTGAGGGCTCAGCTCTATCGATTTCATTTCATTAACCTTATCGGCAATGATTGCTGCGGATCTGGCTATTTGATCATCTCGACATTTCCGTGCCTCCTCTTGGGGCAGAAAATCAAAGTCTGTTTTCCCAATCATATCCTCCCGACGAATGCCCGATCTTCTAGCTTTGGGCTTGACTCACAAAAATAAATCTCTCATCTTTTTCTTTGTACCACAAGGATGAAATGTATCTATGGGCACTTTGGCATATAAGCAAAAAATTGCTTTTTCGCTTGCAGAGAGGGCAACATTGGGTTGTTATTTGCTCTATGGTCTTTTAAATGATTTTTATAGAGAAGATAGGGATAAAAAAGGTATTCATTGACAACAAAACCCCAAAGAGAAGTTGACTTGGATGTCCGGCAGGGACCACCACTGCTGGATGTGGTCGTGGCAAGGATAATCCGTAAGCTGAAGCATTTTTTTGGTTTGCTGCAGCCGTTTACTATTCTGCCTTTTTACAGTTATGGTTGCGATAAGACAGTCGTGATTTTTGGCAGAGTCATCGAGAAACTAGATATTGGCTCACCGCAAAAAGAAGATCGCTGGTGGCGAAACCTGATGAATATGCTGCGGGTTTTCCTCCGTGCCCGAGCTGAGAAAGTATCTCTAACAGTTACCATAAATGGCCAGTCAGTCCCGATAGTAACCGATGATATCGGCTATTATCAGGCTGAAGTTTATTTGTTGGAAAAATTAGAACAACCAGGTTGGATTGATGTCGATTTCGTTTTAGATTCCATAAGGGGATATCGTCAAATCAGTATCCAGCGTGGTGCCGTGTTCAATATCCCTTCGGCAGCCTGGTCTTCAACTGGAATTATCAGCGATATAGACGATACCATTGTGGAGTCCTATGCCACGGATCTGTTGATGAGCGCCCGGATGACCTTTGTTCATAATTACACGACCCGTTTGGCTATTGCAGGAATGGCCGAGCTGTACAACTATATCGTTCAATTGACATCGGTGCTTACCCCGGTTTTCTATGTCACCAGTTCAAGCTGGAGTCTCTATAATCTGCTGGGTGATTTTTTAAAGCTACAAGGGTTCCCCAGGGGACCGCTGCTCATGCAGAAGATAGGCATGACCAATAATAAACTGATCCGCAAGGGACATAATCACAAGACCCAAGAAATAGAAAACGTTTTGCGGGTGACTAAAGATCAACGGTTCTTTCTCTTTGGCGATAATGGTCAGGCAGACCGGGAGATCTATTTTGATATCGCCACCCGTTATCCGGAACGGATAGCGGCGGTATGTATCCGGGTGGCTCGGGCTAAAGCAAAACCTTTTTCGACTGACTATGAACGTCTGGGGGTAGCCTATTTTGAGTTCGATGATGGATACTCCCTGCAACAAAAAATGATTGCAGAAGGTATCCTGCCGGGACCATTAGGTGAAAAGCTTCACGCTGGGTGAGTATCTATCAGAGACTGGAGGCGCTTGCTTATCGTCTGGACATGCTTTTCCACCTCATCAACCAGAGCGGCACAGTTGGCATCCAACGCTGTTTCTCGGGCGTCTGATGCAAGATCATGTACTTCCTGTTCGTTGGCCATACGTTGTTGCAGTATCCCGGCGGCTTGGTCGGCAGACACCCTGGCGCTGATATGGTGGGCGAGCTGTTCCAGGCTCTCACGATCCGGATCGGGTTCCGCCGGGAGGTCATCTAACGTACGAATGGCAGCTTTCACTTTCCGGCTCAAGGCTTGCCGTTGTTCAGCTAGCTCTTTAAAGGTTGCCGATAATTGTGCATTGTCGAGAAACATTGCTGCATCCTGATAGTGAGCGGCACTTTTCCGTATTGCCGCATAGAAAGCATTCATAGCTACCTGTTGGTCGGTGCGAAGCAGTTTCATGGCTGTTGTGTACCCGGATGCTTTGGAGCAACTACTTCCAAACCATTTTTTACTACTTTGAATGTTGCCGGGGTCCGGGTCAGGGGTTCACCGTCGGCATGGACCTGCATGGAGTGTGAGGTGCGTATCTCAATCTTTTTTCCTGATTTGTTAAAGATTCGCTTCTCTTGGTTATATGTACCGTTGCGCAGTAGCGGTGCTAGAAAGAGCAACTCTCTGAAAGTCAGGGGTTTGAGGCAATAGAGAGACAACAGGCCATCGTCGATGCGGGCATTTTCATCAATAACATTGCCTCCACCGTAATAGCGGCCGTTACCCACTGCTATTTGGATGGAGCGCATGCGGTACTCGTGGTCGTCGATGGTCAGAGTGACCCGAAACTCACGGGTTCTGGCAAAGGCGGTAAAGAGTGCCTTCAAATAACTCAAAACACCCCACTGTTTTTTTACCTCTGGGGTCAGCTCGTTGGTAATCCGGGTGCCTAGACCGATATTGGCCACGTTAATAAAATAACAGTCGTTGACCGTTCCTAAGTCCACCCGACATCGGTGATCTTCGATAATAGTAGCGCACGCTTCTGCAAGATTCTCCGAAATACCAAGGGTCCGGGCCAGATCATTGGCAGTACCTAAAGGGAGGATCGCTAGAGCAAGCCGATTTTTATACAATGTATCGATGACTAAATTGATAGTTCCATCACCACCGGCCACGATAACCCTGTCTATCTGGTTACGGTGGGCTGCAATCGCCTGTGCTACTTCGTCTCGGCCATCAGGTGCTACCGTAATAAGACGCAAGCCAGTTTTCTCCAAGGTTGCAATGGCCACGTGGACATCATCATCGTCACCCCTCCGGCTGTGAGGATTTAACAGGAGCAATGCTGCAGGGGGGCGATTTTGCGAGGTGTCGTTATTGTTTTCCATTGTGTCCCCTCACTCATTGTGTACAACTTTCGTAGCACAGAATTATGCAACCGGTTATTACTCTTAGAGGAATATTCCATCCCTGTCAATTGGTCGTAAAACTTTACGAAGCAGGCCTGGAAAAAGCAATACGGTCAATTCTGTATAATCTCTCTACAGAGAAGGTAAAAGAATATTTTAAAGAACGGAATAGGGCAACAATAAGCGTGAGGCTGGTCTCTTTTTCTACTGAAATGACCACTCTCAAATCCAGGAGATTGACAATGAAGATGACAGTCCACCCTGGCTAAGGTAAGATTCCAACATCAATTGCCTCCCCATGGCATGATGGGAACCGTCGATATCGCATTCTGCGGACTTCCTTCAACGATCTTCTTGCTGATAGCCAAGTAAATTAATGTATTATGCTCTGTGTCGAACATACGAATTACTCTGGTATTCTTGAAAATAGCACTTGTTCTCTCGCTGAAAACACTTTCTTGCTTTGGTAATTTTTTAGGCAGACTAATTGGTCCAGTCTGCCGGCAGGCAATGGAAAAGCGCGAAGGGTCTTCGGCAAGACCAACAACACTACTCCACCCACCTTTTCGTGCCTGGCTGATGTGACAGGTTACGCCTTGCACTTTTTGGTCTTCGAAAGCCGAGACACAGACAGAATCATCTGGACTTAAGAATTTAAAGGTCGTATCAAGACAACCTATTTCAGCAGCAGAGGCGATATTAATTCCCGCAAACAACACACCGACAGAAAGTGTGGCAATTATTGATTTATTCATATTCTACCCCCTATTATTCTTTTCTTTGATAAAAAATCAAAATCTGGATTGCTTGATACTCGGCACCTTACATTGTTTACCCTGACGCCAAGCCGTTCAATTATCTGCAGGGGTACAGCCGCCGATACCATACAGTTATAGTGGATCAATAGTTTGGGTCGCTATTCAACAGTGATAAACCAGTACAGCCCAAGCCGTCTGTCGTCAAGGAATATGCTGAGACTATTCCGGATAATTTCATTTTCTTCATTAAGGTGCCAAACAGCATCACCTTGACCCACCATTACAAAAAAGGAAGAATCAGCCACCTATACCGAACCCGCACTTTATTTCCACTGAACTGATGGGGGCGTTTATTGAGAGCTAAAACCCATCTCCGGACATCTCGGGCCTCTCAATTTCCAGTTTGACTGTCTCAACAAGGAAAAAATGCCTGTAAACTACAAATAAGAGGACTTAGTGTTCCGTCTCAACACAATTGACTCTGGTCGCCATGAGCATTGTCTTTAACCTCGTTGCTTTAATAGCGTAAATCTAAACGCTACAGGAGCTTCAAGCTACTCCATGACCCATCTTTTGACCTAGTTCTCAGGTCTTTATTGTAAGTAAATACATATATTCCCCCATTGTCCGGGTAACGCACGGTCATTAATTTACTTTTCATAATGGTTGGCAACTTAAATAATATCACACTACGCCTATTCGTCTATTCAAAGGCTGAACTGAAAATTCTGCTAACGAACGAATACTGAAGAAGTTGCTGAGCATTAAATTTTACATTTCAAGATTTTAACACAACTAAAAGGAGTTAAAAATGAACTGGGATCAAGTTAAAGGTAAATGGAAGCAAGCCAAAGGTCAGGCGCAGCAAAAATGGGGTAAACTCACTGATGACGATATGGATGTCGTTGATGGCAAACGTGAAGAACTGGTTGGCAAGGTTCAGGAGCGTTACGGCATAGCGAAAGAAGAGGCGGAAAAACAGGTCTCTGAGTGGGAAACCAACTATAAATAAATTGAACAAATTATAGAGGAGAACAATTATGAAAAAGCAATCTAAATTGTATTCCGGTATTGCCATAATGGCCATGGCACTGACGATAACGACCGCACCGTTTTTTGCAACCGATACCTTGGCCATGGACAAAAATGCTGCAGGCATGCATAACAGCGAGGTAACCACCATGAAGGGTGGCTATTCCATTCTCGGCAGCAAATTCATCGGGATGGAAGTAGAGAATCCCCAGGGTGAAAACCTTGGCGAGGTAAAAGACATCATGATCGATTCCACAGGGAAGGTTCGCTATGCAGCCGTTTCTTATGGAGGCTTTATGGGCATGGGAGATCAATTGTATGCGGTACCGATGGACGCATTCACCTTCAAGCGCGATAAAGATATGTTCTTTGATGATGTCACCCTGGTGCTGAACGTCACCCAGGAACAACTGAAGGATGAAAAAGGCTTTGATAACAAAAATTGGCCAAATCTCGATGATGAGACCTATAGAAGGGATCTTGATACCCGCTATAATATCAATCGGTAGGAATTGGCTGATTAGTTCGCAGTGAAGAATTAATAAATCCTCCCTTGCTTAGGGTAATGACGGGGCGGCTGGATGCATTTTCCAGTCGTCCTGTTTGCATGGGACATCGTGTTTTTTAGATAAAAAATACAGTGTGCAGGAGCGATTATGACACAGAAAAAATCTCATAAGGCGGACAATGAAACCTTCGGCATCGAAAGAGGAAAGGGCGGAGAGCTTCATCAGCTGGCCGGGGGTGATGTGCCGACCTTGACGACACAGCAGGGGCTTCCTATTGCCGATGATCAAAATTCCCTCCGGGCCGGTGCCCGGGGACCAACTCTTCTGGAAGATCATATCCTTCGCGAAAAAATCTTCCACTTCGATCATGAACGTATCCCGGAACGGGTAGTGCATGCCCGTGGCTATGGCGCCCATGGCTACTTTGAAAGCTATGAATCCTTAAGCGATATAACCTGCGCCGATATCTTTCAGCGTAAAGGCGAAAAAACACCGCTCTTTGTGCGTTTTTCAACGGTTGCTGGCAATAAAGGATCCTTCGATCTGGCCCGCGATGTGCGCGGTTTCGCGGTGAAGTTTTATACGGCCCAGGGCAACTGGGATTTGGTCGGCAATAATATGCCAGTTTTCTTTATCCAGGATGCAATGAAGTTCCCGGATCTGGTTCATTCCGTCAAAGAGGCCCCGGATCGCGGATTTCCGCAGGCCCAGAGCGCGCATGATAATTTTTGGGATTTTATTTCGCTCACACCGGAGAGCATGCATATGATCATGTGGATCATGTCCGATCGAGCCATTCCGCGTTCTTTTAGATTTATGGAGGGTTTTGGGGTGCATTCCTTCCGGTTTGTCAACGCAGCGGGGAAGGCGACTTTCGTCAAGTTCCACTGGAAACCCAAGCTGGGAATGCAGTCGGTTATGTGGAACGAGGCGGTCAAGATCAATGGTGCCGATCCCGACTTCCACCGGCGTGATCTCTGGGATGCAATTCGTTCCGGAGATTTTCCCGAGTGGGAATTGGGCGTCCAGCTGTTCGATAATGATTTTGCCGAAAAATTCGACTTTGATGTCCTTGATGCCACCAAACTGATTCCAGAAGAACAGGTGCCGGTGCGAATTATAGGGCGAATGGTGCTTGACCGGGTGGTCGACAACTTCTTTGCTGAAACCGAACAGGTAGCATTTTGTACCCAGAATATTGTCAAGGGGATAGAACAGAGTGAAGATCCGCTGCTGCAGGGTCGAAATTTTTCCTATCTTGATACCCAGGTCAAGCGGTTAGGGGGACCAAATTTTACCCATATCCCGATTAATGCCCCGAAGTGTCCGATGCACCATTTCCAGCAAGATGGCCATATGGCTATGCATAATCCCAAGGGGCGGGCCAATTATGAACCGAACAGCTGGGGTGATAAAGGTGGACCGCGGGAAAACCACGAAACAGGATTTACCAGTCACCCTCTGCCAATAGAAGGAGAAAAACTGAGGGTTCGCGCGGAAAGTTTTGCGGATCATTATAGCCAGGCGCGGCAGTTTTATATAAGTCAGACCGAGGTGGAGCAAAAGCATCTCTGCGATGCTTTGGTCTTTGAACTCAGCAAATGCGAAAAAGAACAGATCAGAGAACGAGTGGTCGCCCATCTGCTGAATATCGACGAAGAGCTCGCCGAAAAAACGGCAAAAAAACTGGGCCTGGAAAAGATGCCAAAACCAGCCGGGGCGGCGAAACCGACCCTGAAGAATCTACCAGAATTAGATTCCTTGAGTATTTTGAAAAACAGTCCAGGTCTTCTTAAAGGTCGGAAGTTTGGCGTATTAATGACCGATGAAGCCGACGGGGAGATTTTCTCGGCGCTGCAGAAGGCGGTAGAAAAAGAGGGGGCTCTGCTGGAAGTTGTCGCCCCGCGCATCGGTGGCGTGCGCAACAGCAAGGGGCAACTGATCAAGGCGCAGCAGAAAGTCGACGGCGGCCCTTCGGTGCTGTATGACGCGGTCGTCCTTCTGCCGTCCGAAAAGGGCGCGAAGATGCTGAGCAAACAGCCCCCGGCAAGGGACTTTGTCAGCGACGCCTTTGCCCATTGCAAGTTTATCGGCTATTGTGCATCAGCTCAGCCCCTGCTGGAAGCTGCCGGGATAGCCCAGATGCTCGATGATGGCTGCCTCTCGCTGGGAGATGGGAGCGCAGTTGATAAATTTATCAAGTTGTGTACTGACTTACGCTACTGGCCAAGAGAGATGAAGAACCAACAGAGCTAACCCGGATTTCTCATGAACATTGTGACAAATTGTCCAATTGCACACAATTCCTATATGTTGGGAAAAGTTGTATAAAGTTACAAATTTTCACAATGTTTACCAAAGGTCAGTCCATCCGGCGTCATTTTCTTCAGTATGTTGGCTATGAATAGAGACGACTATGATTCATAGCCAAAAACTTTGAACCTGACACCGCCTGAACTGATGAGAAATTCGGGCTAAAGCAAGGGTTGGTACGAATTGAGGGAAGAGATGGCGCCGAACCTGTCAGCAGGTCGACGCCATTTTCTTTTACCGCTTATAGGCAACTGATGCGGATTTAGCTTCTAGAAAGGGAGGCAGCAAGAAAACAATGAACGGCCCCAAAAAAATGGCGGATTGAGCCTCTACTCTGTCCGTAATTAATCTTTAAGTATGTGCACGACGATGGGAAGCAAGGCTTTTTGCTCCAGCCTCTTATCGCATTTTTGTAGGTGTGTTTTGATGTCAGTGTGTCATAGACATCGGCGAGTGCTATCAATCCCGCTTGGTAATATGTCTTCTTGTTGCTGGCCATGAGGATAGCCGGTGCCATCCCCTTTGTCATGGTAAGTGAGGGCTATTCCATCGTTTTCCAGATTGAGTTGTCTTGTGGTTGTGTTGAGTCCGGCCTGGTTTTCCGCTAATAGCAGGGATTACGCTTGCGCCACTCTTGGACCCGTTGAACATTTTCAGGGCCCCGGAAGTAGCTGTGGTTCTCCGGTTTGGTGAGCCATTTTCTCTGACAGGTAATATTGCTTTCACGTCGGCATTCCGGCTTTGAGCAGTACTGCTGCTCCGCGGCATTGTGGGGCTCCAGCTTGAATAACTCCAGGCAGTGCCTGCACTTACGTCTTCGAGGAATGTGCATATATCTGAGTCCTCCTCAGGTATATGCTCTCTATTAAAAGCCGCGTGCCAAATAGAAATGTGAAGAAAAAGGAGGGGCAGAAAAATCGATCGGTTAGTTCTTCTCTTTCTTGACAACGATTTCATCCACTGTAAT
>CBDTUM010000005.1:0-73483 GCA_965363495.1 uncultured Desulfopila sp. | reverse complement strand
GTTAATATGGACCCCTCACAGATTGATCAAATTCTGGTTAACCTGTTTGTCAATGCTCGAGACGCCATTGTCGATGTAGGTAAAGTCACTATTGAGACGGAAAACATTTCCCTTGATGAAAGTTATTGCTCAGAACATATTGGTTTTATTCCCGGCGATTTTGTCCTGTTGGCCGTAAGTGATGATGGCTGTGGTATGACAAAAGAAACTACTGAAAAGATATTCGAGCCCTTTTTTACCACGAAAATGTTGGGTCAGGGAACCGGAATGGGTTTGCCCACCATCTTTGGTATTGTCAAGCAGAACGGTGGATTTATCAACGTTTACAGTGAATTCGGCATGGGGACCACCTTCAAGATCTATCTACCGCGCCATGAGGGTGAATCTGAAGAGATAATAACGAATGGCGGCATGGAAAACCAATTAGCTCGTGGCGAAACAGTGCTAGTTGTTGAAGATGAAGATTCAATCCTACAACTATGTAAAAGAATGCTAACTGAGTTAGGTTACAGCGTACTCACGGCAAATACGCCTGAAGAATCGATCAACATGGCCAAGACACACGACAAAGAGATTCATTTGTTAATGACCGACGTGGTCATGCCAAGGATGAATGGTCGGGACTTGGCTGAACATCTCCAAGCAGTATATCCTGCTATTAAAATATTGTTCATGTCTGGATACACTGCAAATGTCATCGCCCATCACGGTGTCTTGGAAAAGGGTATACATTTCGTTACTAAACCGCTCTCCCGTCAAGTGTTGGCAGCCAAAGTACGTGAAGCACTTGAAGAGAAGTCTGTAGTATAAATAATGTTGGGTTATCTAAGGGATCAACTTGACTGTGAGAATCGCGGAGGTGCTGAAACTGCAAATATGAGAGGTGTATCAGGTTACCCCAAATGTTAGTATTGCCACATCCAAAATACAAGGAATTTAAATCAACCCCGGGTAGAGATTCTTCCTGTTTATTTACACCCGAACATGAGTCAAGGTATCTCTTCTGAAGTTTGACCGAACGCACCTTATTTTTCTTAACGTACGTTTTCGTTCCGCTGGGCTTCAGAACCCATTAACAACTAATCGTCCGGAGATAAATGGATATTACTTCACTCTCCGCACTGTGAGAACTACCACCCAGGCTAGAAAAAAAATCTATTTTTTTCTCAGTGACAAGGTGCAGGCAGGCATCGACGCTTGGGGCGTGATAGAGGGTTCCCCTGCCTGAACGGATTGCGTCAAGGGCACTGTCTATACCTAGCGATGCGCGATAAGGACGATGGGATGACATGGCTTCCACCACATCGGCAACAGTAAGAATCTTTGCTTCCAGAAGGATGTCTCTATCGGTGAGGCCCCGAGGGTAGCCCGAGCCATCCAGGTGTTCATGGTGCTGGTAAACGATCTCCGCCACCGGCCACGGGAAGTGAATTGTTTTTAATATTTCATGACCTACCTCGGCGTGGCATCTGATGATAGCCGTCTCCTCTTTGGTTAGTTTGCTTGGTTTAGAAAGATAGTCGGAAGGCAGGGTAATCTTGCCGATATCGTGCAGCAGGGCCGCAATGTGCAGCCCCTCGAGCTGCTGATCCGGGAGTCCCAATTCCTTACCAATTGCAGACGCCAGGAGGTCAACCCGTAGCTGATGACCGGCAGTATAAGGGTCCCGTTTTTCGGCGGTGGATGCCAGCGAAGTTACGGTTTCCTCCAGGCTTGCATGCAGGTCATCCCGACTTTTCTTCAGTTCCTCCATGGCGACTTTTCGTTCAGTAATGTCTCGGGCAATCCCCCGATAGCCCAGAAAGGTACCCTGGTCGTCGAAAATCGGCACTGCGTTGTTTTCAAGCACCACTCTCTGACCATTCTTTCCCAGACAGATGTTCTCCAAGCCATTGATAGGTTCTTGGGCGCGAAGCAGTTTTTCATATATCGTGATGAATGTTTTTGCCTCCTGGGGAGAGACGATATCCATGAGTGTTTTGTTTATTATTTCTTCCGGCTGATAGCCAAGCTGGTCTATCAGCCGGGGGCTTGAATAGGTATATTTGCCGTCCCCGTCGCATTCCCATATCCAGTCGCTGGTAGTCTCAATCAGGTTGCGGTACCGCTCTTTGCTCTCCTCCAGAGACTTCATCAGTCTTTCCCGCTCCAAAAAGATCCCTAGTCTCTCCCGGTCGGCTGCCATGGTCTGACGGATAGAGTAAGCAGCCAGCAGTGTGACGATCAGTAAAATGCTCAGGGAAATGGCGGTGAGTTTTTTTCGAATTCTGGAGATCTCGGCATGGACATCATCAAGATACATGCCGGTAGCGATGAACCACCCCCATGGCTCAAAGCCTTTGACGTAAGAGGTCTTCGAAACTATTTTTGTGGGGTCATCCTTCCACTGCCACCGGTAGTCAACATATCCCGCGCCCTGTTGCTGCACCACCTTGACAGATTTATCTAAAAGGTATTTGAGATTTAAATCCTGGAATTCGGAAGCGTCCTTGCCCTCCAAATCGCTACGGTAGGGCTGCATGATGAGCCGTGGTACCATGTCACTGATCCAGAAGTAGTCTTTTTTCTCTGGCCCGTAGCGAAGAGTACGGAGTCGCAGGATCGCCCGCTTCTGAGCCTCGGTTTTGGATAATTCACCGGATAATTCTCGGTCATGATAGTTCTCAAGCAAGCTCCAGGTCGTTTCCGTCAGTTCTCGGATCATTTCATGCTTTCTAGCGATGAAGCTCTCCTCAAGCTGCGGCAGGAGAACGAAAAAAATAGCGATGACAAAAAGGAGAATAGTGCAGAGGGTTGGTAAGGCTATGCGACGGGAAGTCTTGTTGGATAGCCCTCTTAATTTTTTTTCAAGCATGGCGACGCCCCAAGGTCTGAATAGTCCAACATTGTCGATGCAGAGCTACTTGTCGAGGGCCTGGACGGCTGATCGGAACAGCACCTAAAACGAATGAGATATCAGTCGAGAGCAGCAGTTTGATGACAGTGGCTTTCATTTTTCTTCTTCGTTATCAAGAAATTACGACAAGGGGCGAAATAAATTGTTTGAACCGTCAAATTACCATTCCAGTACTACTGGACTTCAGGCCCCAAAGCCAATAGAATTGTAACCTGGCCTCTTTACCAAAGAGCAGTCTCAAAACTGAATTTCAGGCAAAACCTCATTTGCGACATTGGATTGAACGATTACTGATCCGGGTTATGCGCGCATCCACTGCGTTCCGGTGAACGATTACGATTTCCGGACATAAACGCTTCATTGATAAAGCTCCATCTTGATGAAATGGCAACATTTCCTTTTTAGTTTAATGTCCGGCATTTGACCTATGAATTAATATTATATAAATATGCATTTAGCATTTATATAACAATGTAGGTAGTCGGAAGAGCTTATTGTTGGATAGAACCCAATCTCGTTGATCTGGAAATTATCGATAATTCCAGATTATCTCAGGCTTACGCCTTAGGTGTTGGATATCCGTTGGATGTAAGAAATATGCCCAATATGGTTGTTATCTGTAGCAGCCCGCAATGGTGAAGGCCCAGTGGTTGTTTGCTTCTCGGATAATTTGTTGGGCCTTCATTTGATGAAGTAACCAGACACTCTCCACATCCCATCTTTGTCCATCTTGGGAGTGACTGTCTCAATTCCTGATTTTTTATTCTCAAATGAGCTCAGGAATTCGATTACAAAATATTGTCCATCGGGTGCTCCTGGGAGAGACGTTGTGTATGTGGCACTTTCCACTTTTCTTGAAACCAGTTTGCCAAGGGGATTCCTCGCTGACTGAATCACTTGTTCCCACTTGTCACGTTTGATAGCTTGCTTGAAATATTCAGATGCTTCCTGCCAACTTTCGATGTATTGGCCTTTATCAACAATTTTTAGCCAATTCTCAGCTGAATCTATTGCGACCGACTTCATCCTTATCAGATTCGTCAGCCATGATAATGGCGGTACCAAAGGTAAGTCCAGTTATTACAAAAAAATATTATTTTTTTAAACACACCCTTATCTCTTTTTTTTGATTCAGCTTGGGCTATTCAGTTCCAAAAAGATTGTTCACCACTTCAAACCTCGTTGTTAATCAATCCGCCTTGATTCTGTACTCGCTGCAATCGACAGCGTAAGACATATACTTTACTGAAAACGGCAAATGAGGAAAACGCTTAGTTTCGCCATCGAGGAAGCCAAGGTTTATGTACCAGCGTTGCAGAACACTGTGATCGCCGATAACACCGATACTAATGGTGTGAATAGAAGAGGGTTGGGCGAGTTTGACAATATGTTGCGCCAAACGAGTGCATTACATGAACAGCGAATTTCACCGACTCGCCTCCGTACTTTTCATTTAAAAAAGCCTGTTCGAAAATCGGACAGGCTTTTTTGTGTTTCAAAAAAGGAGAGGTGATGCTGCGGTACCGTTCATTTGATGTCATTGCCCAGCTTGGGTTCTCCGGGCGCCCAGATCGGCTGCAGCGGTGAAGAGGACATCGGTGGAAGAGTTCAGAGCTGTTTCACAGGAGTCCTGAACCACGCCGATGATGAAACCTACGGCAACCACCTGGGTGGAGATGTCAGGGCTAATGCCGAAAAGGCTACAGGCCATGGGAATGAGCAGCAGGGAACCGCCGGGAACGCCGGAGGCGCCACAGGCCCCAACAGCTGCCAGTATGCTCAGCAGTACGGCGGTGAGGAAGTCCACCTCGATGCCGAGGGTATGAACCGCTGCCAGTGACAGGACGGTGATGGTAATCGCTGCACCGGCCATATTTATGGTGGCTCCTAAGGGGATGGAGATGGAGTAGGTGTCCTCATGGAGCCCGAGTTTTCTACTGAGGGCCATGTTCACAGGGATATTGGCAGCAGAACTGCGGGTGAAGAAGGCTGTGATGCCACTCTGGGTGATGCAGGTGAAAACCAGCGGGTACGGGTTTTTGCGGATCTTCCAGAAGACCAGAATTGGGTTTACCACCAGGGCAACAAAGAGCATGGAGCCGACCAGTACCATCAGAATTCGCCCGTAGTTGGCCAATTCAGCAAAACCGGTGGTGGCAATAGTGGAGGCCACCAGACCGAAGATACCGATGGGGGCGAGATGGATCACCCAGCGCACGATTTGAGTCACGCCCTTAGAGAGATCCGCGACGACCGTTTTGGTGGTCTCGCTCAGTTGTCGGAAAGTGACACCGAGCAGGATAGCCCAGGCGAGGATGCCTACATAGTTGGCGTTGACCACAGCATGAACCGGGTTGTCAACGATATTCAGAACCAGGGTCTTCAATACTTCGAGGATGCCGGAAGGCGGAGTCTGGGTTATATTAGCGGTGACCAGGGTGAGGGCGGTGGGGAAGAGGAAGCTGGCGATTACCGCAGTGAGAGCGGCACAGAAGGTTCCGAAGATGTAGAGTACGAGAATGGGCTTTATATAGACCTCTGAGTTGGTCTGGTGCTGGGCGATGGCCGCAATGATCAGGACGAAAACCAGAACCGGGGCGACTGCCTTCAAAGCGCCAACAAAAAAACTTCCGAGGATTTCAACGGATTTTCCGGCATCGGGGGAGATCCAGGCGAGCAGAATACCAAGAATCATCCCGATAATAATTTGTCCTACCAAACTCCCTCCAACAATTTTCTTTATCAAGCCTTCTGCCATGATACCCTCTGCAAATGTGTGGATATTAATAAAAGTAACTCATCACTTCGTATTAGTCTTTGACTGTTCTCTCGTGTTTGGCAAGCTGCTGATAACAACAATTTTATCCCCGCAAAATTGCATTTGAACCCTCTTTCGGCAGATGAAATAGTTGGTAATAGAAGCTTAGCGCGCCAACTTTACAGGAAGCATTCTTGGATGTCAACTAAGCGACATCTCATTTTCTTCTAACGATAACATCGTTGACAGGAGCCACTTTCCCAAGCTATTGTTGGTTTCCAAAGGTGTTTTTTCACAAATCCGGCTGCAAATTTCAATAATTATACTGAGGAGAAAGCGTAATGACCATACAGTTTCTAAGCTATTTCCAAAGCCAGCTTGCCGAATTGGAAAAAGAGGGGATTTATGGGTGAACACGGCATATTTCCGCAGGGTCATGGTGGATGTGCCGGTGTTGAGATTGTTCCCGGCGATCACCCCACTGTACCAGTGATGCCCTGTGAGGCTACCGTAGCGAAGAAGATGGCTGATCGCATGTTGGAGAAGGGAATCTCTGTCACTGGTTTCAGCTTCCTTGCAGTGCCCCGAGGTAAGCTCCGCATTCGCACCCAGATATCCGCTCTTCATGAGCGGACTCATCTGGAGCAGGCAGTGACGGCTTTGTAATCGTTCACCGGAACGCAGTAGGTGCGCGCATAACCCGGAGCAGTAATCGTTCACCCAGGGCTCCATGTTCGTTCAAGCAGGCCTCCGAGCTATAGTTGGCTATGTGAGTGGGCCTGATCGGACGAAAATGGGGAGCTGGTGAACGGTTACACGGCTTTTACCGAGGTGGCAACAGAGTGAGACATATTTTAAAGGAAAAAACGATGAAAGCATTAGTGAAAGCGAAACCGGAAGTGGGGCTCTGGATGGAGGATGTTCCGGAGCCGGTCTGCGGACCCAACGATATCTGTATCGAAATCAAAAAGACTGCGATCTGCGGTACAGATCTCCATATCTATAACTGGGATCATTGGGCACAGGAGACAATCAAAACGCCGATGGTGATTGGCCATGAGTTCGCCGGAGTGATCGTAGAGACTGGAGCTGAGGTGCAGGGGCTTAAGTTGGGCGACCGAGTGTCCGGCGAGGGACATCTTACCTGCGGCTATTGCCGCAACTGCCGTGCCGGAATGCAGCATCTCTGTCGCAATACCGTCGGCGTCGGGGTGAATCGTGCGGGCTGTTTTGCCGAGAAGCTGGTTATCCCCGCGAAAAACGCCTTCGTTCTCCATGACGCACTCTCCGATGAGGTTGGTTCCCTGCTCGATCCCTTCGGTAATGCGGTTCATACCGCCTTTTCCTTTAACCTCATTGGTGAGGATGTGCTGATCACCGGGGCCGGGCCCATCGGTATCATGGCTGCGGCAGTGGCCAAGTTTGTTGGGGCACGGCATGTGGTGATCACTGATGTCAACGATTACCGTCTGGAGTTGGCGAAAAAACTCGGCAACTTTCATACGGTGAACGTGATGAAGAAAGATCTGAAAGAGGTGATGGTCGAGCTTGAGATGAAAGAGGGCTTTGATGTCGGGCTGGAGATGTCCGGCGTGCCCAGTGCCTTCCATTCAATGCTGGAGAATATGAACAACGGTGGTAAGGTGGCGATGCTCGGTATTTTCAAGGATCAGCTCTCCTTTGATTCTGCTCAGCTTATCTTTAAAGGGCTGACCATCAAAGGAATCTATGGCCGGGAGATGTTTGAGACCTGGTACAAGATGTCCAGTGTGATTCAGTCCGGCCTTGATGTTACGCCGATCATCACCCACCGCTTCGGGGTGGATGATTATGAGGAGGGCTTTAAGGTGCTCAACAGCGGTCAGGCGGGAAAGGTGATCCTTGACTGGACAGCCTGAGATTGACGGAGACCTTTGCAATCTCCACCGATTTGTGGAGGCATAGCGGCTCAGCTGCGGACGACCCCTGGCTGATTTACGACACAACCGTATGAAAAGCTCAGAGAAGAGTAGATTGTGCAATATTTTTGCCGTTACGGCAAGGGGGTATCATCACGTCATACCATAGTGCCGGGGCTGTGTAATGCAGCTGATCTGTAGTTGAGCTTCACCCAATGTGAAAAAAATGCGAGAAAACAATGAGTAATGCCCTGCAGGCAAAGGCGTATCACGCCGTTACACTACATTGAGATATCAATTGACATTCAAATATCGCTCGATATATATTGGATCAACAAGAAGGTGTGCCATGCCAAGACTAACCCGACAGGAAAGTCAACAGATTACCAGACAAAAGCTCATCGATACCGCCGCCTTCGCTCCCCATTTCAAAAATAAAGACGAGTTGCTGCTGGAGGTTGTGGAGCTCTACACAAAAAGAGAATTCCAGGCTATCAACAATCTGGTGATAACCGCTGAGAAACTAGAGAAAAACAAAGTCCTGGCAAGAATTTCCAAATGGCTGCGGGCTTTGAAGAACAATAAGATCTTCTCCGGCCTGCTCCTCGAATTCAGGGTTTACGTCAACCACAATGCCCACTTCAGAACCCATTATGACGACAACAAAAGGCGCTGGCACGTCGAAATGGCAAATGCCCTTGAGGCCGTCGACATGGTCATCCCGATCTTTCTCGAGACCATGCTGGAAAGCTCAAAGCACTCACCCTGATAAAAGGTATCTCATGAAAATTAATGGTCTTCCTGTTCAGAAAAGGCCTGTTTCCCTTCTCACCGTATCGCTTCTGGTTCTCCTATTGCTCTCAGGCTACGAAAAGTCAGTGAAGGCGGAAGAAATACGACCTGTCCGCGCCATCACTGTCGACAAAAAGATACGCGAGGACATTCAGGTTCTCCCCGGGCTTGTGAGGGCACACAGGTATATCAATGCCTCTTTCAAGATATCCGGGCGACTGACGCAGAGAGCTGTCTCTGTTGGCAGTACCGTTGAGGCCGGCCAGCTGCTTGCCCGGGTGAACGATGAAATCGAAAAGAACTCCTTAATCGCCGCTGGTGCCGAAAGGACAGCCGCCAAGGCCGCACTTGAGCAGGCGGAGAGCGTCGAAAAACGGGCGGCGATACTCTTTAAAACAAAGGCCGTCTCGCAAAACGAATATGAAGAAGCGAGTCGACAACTGAAATCGGCGCGCGCCATGGTGCGAGCTGCCGGGGCGAAGGCGCGCAGTGCCAGAGAACAACTCGGCTATACTGCCCTTTATGCGCCGACGGCCGGCATCGTAACCGATACCTTCGCCGAGGTTGGCGAGATGGCTGCCGCCGGGCATCCCATCCTGCGCCTGGCAGAAAACAGAACCCTTGACACACTCTTCGACATGCCTGCTGACATCCTCAAAAAGGGCCTGCCCCCCGGCCTGGCCATCGAGGTTTGCCTTGATGAAGGCCGGAATTCCTGCACCCAGGCGACGGTCTATGAGATCGCCCCCGACGCGGACCCGATCACCCGGACATACCTGACAAAGGCAAGAATTGACCAGCCGCCGGAGCAGATGCTGCTCGGTGCCACCGTTTTTGGGCACATTTCTCTTGCCAGCGCTCAGACAATGGAGATTCCGGCCACAGCCTTGACTTCATCCGCTCATAAAGCTGCAGTCTGGGTCGTGAGCAGCCCGGACAGTACGGTAAGCCTCAGGCCGATAGAAATTGCCAGTTATACAACGGACGGGGTGGTCGTGGCAGGTGGCCTGACGCCGGGCGAGATGGTGGTGACGGCCGGTGTCCAGGCCCTGCATCAGGGACAGAAAGTAGCAATTCAGGTTGATGGGCATGAAAAGCATTAATCTTTCGGAATGGGCTATCAATCATCGCGCCCTCGTCACTTTTTTCATGATCCTCGTTATGGTCCTCGGGGTCGACGCCTACATGCACCTCGGCCGTAATGAAGACCCGGAATTCACCATCAAGACCATGGTGGTACAGGCATATCTGCCCGGGGCAACGGTTGATGAAACCATCCATCAGCTTACCGACCGTCTTGAGAAAAAGCTGCAGGAGACGCCGTCCCTCGACTATATCAAGAGCTATACCCTGGCCGGCGAGACGACCATCTTCGTTGACCTCAAGACCAGTACCGAAAAAGGTCAGGTCCCTGATATCTGGTACCAGGTTCGCAAAAAGATAGGTGATATCCGGCATGAACTGCCCACCGGCACCATCGGCCCATTTTTTGACGATGAGTTCGGCGAAACCTTCGGAATCATCTATGGTTTTACCGCCGATGGCTTCACCCACCGAGAACTGAAAGACATCGTCGAATCGGTGCGCGACGAACTGCTGCGCGTGCCCGACGTTTCCAAAATCGAGACACTCGGGGCTCAGGACGAAAAGATCTTTATTGAATTTTCCTCGCAGCAGCTGGCAAAACTCGGCATCGATCACAGCGCCATTATCGCCGTCCTGCAGAGTCAGAATAATATCACGCCAGCCGGTATTGTCGATACCGGCAAGGAACGGCTCGTTGTTGAACCTACCGGCAAGTTCCTGTCGGCCAGAGACCTGGCGGAAGTTACCATCTATGTCCGAGACAAAAATATCCGCCTTGGTGATATCGTCACTATCCGCCACGGTTATGCCGAACCACCACAGCCGGTCTTTCGGGTCAATGGCCACGATGCCATCGGTCTTGCCATCGCCATGAGCAAGGGCGGCGATGTCCTGGCGCTCGAAGAAAATATCACCGCCAAAATGGCGAGCCTGCGCGCTGGTCTGCCGGTCGGAATCGAAGCGCACCTGGTTGCCAACCAACCAGAGGTGGTGCGCGAGGCGGTCAGCGATTTCATGCACGCCCTGATCGAGGCGATCGCAATCGTGCTCGGTATCAGTTTCATCAGCCTTGGCCTGCGCGCCGGCACGGTCGTCGCCCTTTCCATACCGCTTGTTCTCGCCGTGGTGTTCATCGGCATGCGTTATTGGGGCATCGATCTGCAGCGCGTCTCCCTCGGCGCTTTGATTATTGCTCTGGGGCTCCTTGTCGACGATGCGATGATAACAGTAGAAAGTATGGTGACCAAGCTCGAAGAGGGATGGACAAAAACCAAAGCGGCCACCTTTGCCTATACCTCCACCGCTTTCCCGATGCTGACAGGGACTCTCGTCACCATTATCGGCTTCGTACCGATCGGCTTTGCCAAGAGCGACGCAGGAGAATACACATTTTCCCTGTTCGCTGTGGTGGCGATGGCCCTCGTCGTCTCGTGGCTGGTGGCGGTGATCTTTGCGCCGCTGATAGGTGTCAAGATGCTTAAAGCCAAAACGCACCATTCCCACGGGGAAAAACGGGTTGGCCGGATTGCAGCAGGCTTTCGCAGCCTTCTGCTTTTTTCCATGCGCCATGCAAAGATCACCATCTTGCTCACCGCCGCGGCGTTTATCCTCGCCCTTGCCGCCTTGCCCCTGATTCCCGAGCAGTTCTTCCCCTCCTCGGAACGACTTGAACTCCTCGTCAACATGACTCTGCGCCAGAGCTCTTCCATCGAGGAGACAGACGCTGTCTCCAAAAAACTCGACACCCTGCTGAAAAACGACCCGGATATTCTCAGTTGGAGTTCCTATGTCGGCCGGGGGGCAATCCGTTTCTATCTGCCCCTTGATGAACAGCTCCAAAACAGGTTCTTTAGTCAGACGGTGGTGGTAACCAAAAATATTGCGGCGAGAGAACGAGTCCGCCAACGACTGGAGCAAACGCTGGCTGACCAATTCCCGGAGGTTGTCGCGGCACTTTTTGCTCTGGAGCTTGGCCCGCCGGTCGGCTGGCCGATACAATATCGGGTAAGCGGCAAGGATCCGGCCATCGTCAGAGAGCAGGCACAGAAACTGGCGGGTATTATGGGGACCTCGCCACACCTGCGAAAGATCAACTTCGACTGGGGAGAATCGAATCGTACGCTGCAGATTCATATTAAGCAGGAGGAGGCCAGACAGCTTGGCCTGACAACAGCGGCGATCGCCCAGGCGATATATACCAGCGTATCGGGAGTGGTGGCCACACAGATCCGCGATGACATCTATTTGGTAGACGTGGTGCTGCGGGGGCAGACCGGGGAGAGAACGTCGATTAAGAACCTGCAAACCCTGAGTATCCAACTGCCGACCGGCAAATCGGTGCCTTTAAATGTCGTGGCAAACATCGAGCATGGCCAGGACGTGCCTCTTATCTGGCGCCGCGACCGATTGCCGACCCTTACCGTCCAGGCCGATGTCACCAATAATAGCATGCCGTTGAGCGTCGTCAGGGAACTGAAAGACGAGGTGCAGAAACTGAGCCAGGACCTGCCACCCGGCTACCAGATAGTGGTCGGCGGCACCGTGGAGGAGAGTGAGGAATCACAGACCTCGGTCATGGTGATCATGCCGGTCATGCTGCTCATGATGATGGCGATCCTGATGATCCAGCTGGAAAATTTCAGGCACCTGGTGCTGGTATTGAGTGTCGCACCGCTTGGCGTGATCGGGGTGGTGTTGGCGTTGCTGACAACCGGCCAGCCGCTTGGCTTTGTCGCCCTGCTCGGTGTCGTGGCACTCATCGGCATGATCATCAGGAACTCGGTTATCCTCGTCCACCAGATTGAAATGGAGAAACAGGCAGGCCAGTCCGGCTGGAATGCGGTCGCGGATGCGACGTGTCTGCGATTTCGCCCGATCATGCTGACGGCATTCGCCGCTATTTTCGGCATGGTACCAATTGCACCAACTGTTTTCTGGGGGCCAATGGCCTGCGCCATCATGGGCGGGCTCGCGGTTGCCACCGTCCTTACTCTGATTTTCCTGCCGTCACTGTACATTTTGTGGTTCAAGATTAAGGAAACACCCCTAGCTGTTACTTCCGGGAGTATCCGATGAAATCATTGTTTTTCTTCATGCTCATCCTGTTTGGCTGCCTTCCCGGCTGCACCTGGCTTGTACCGGACTACCAACGACCGGCCTTTGATATGCCCGACAAATGGCCGTCAGCCGAGGCGGCACAACTTGAAAAAGAGACAGCACTACAACATTGGTGGCAAAGCTACCAGGACCCGGCACTGATACAATTGATCACCGAAGCCCTCGTCGGCAACAGTGAGGTCGCTGTTGCCTCGGCACGACTCATGCAGGCAAAGGCACAGTATGACTATGCCACTGCCAATCGCTTGCCAATGGTCGGTCTTCTCGGCCTGGAATCACGCTCGAAATTTGATTTCGATGCGAATCCGCTCTTATCCGATAAACCCGGCAACAGCGGTTTTATCGGCGGGGTTCTGGTCTACGAAGTCGATCTCTGGGGTAAACAGGCAAGCGCGCAAGGAGCCTCCTCGGCACTCTATCGCGGGCACTCTTACTACCGCGATGCAGTGCAGCTGTCCGTTAGTGCGGCAACAGCACAGCTTTATTTCAATATTCTTGCCCTCGAGGAGATCCGTCACATTATGCAGGATCTGGCGCATACCCAGGAAGAATTGCATCGGCTGAAGGCACAGCAATTCGAGGTTGGCGCGGTACCGGAGATTTCTCTCAGGACCTCGGAGGCGGAACTGGCGGCGCAAACGGCGGAAATCTCGAAAATATCCGACCAACTGGAAAGAGCGGAAGGGGCTCTTGCAACGCTTCTTGGCCGATCACCGCAGCAAATACTGATGGCTCAACCGGAGCGAGGCAAAAATCTTGATTCTCTGCCAATACCACCGGTTACACCCGACGACCTTCCTTCAGACCTGCTCGTGCGTCGTCCGGATATCGCAGCATTGGAACAGATGCTTATCGCCAGCAATTTCAATATCGGCTACGCTCGTGCCGCCTATTTTCCTACCATCTCCCTTTCCGGACTGCTCGGTGTGACCCATCTTGATATTGACAACATTTACAAGGGTTCGGTCCGCACCTGGGAACTGGGAGGTGATATCGTTGGGCCTCTCGCCGATTTCGGCCGGACCGGAAGCGGCGTTGATCTTGCTCTTGCCAGGAACCAGGAACAACTTGCCCACTACAAGGCAGGAGTGCAGACGGCCTTCAACGAAGTGCGCAACGCCCTCTCTTCCCAGAGAAACCTGCAGATATTTGCAACGGAACAACGAAAAAAAGAAACAGCAATGAACGAGGCCTTAAATCTTATCAACCAGCGGTTTTCTTTGGGATTTTCAAGCTATATAGAGGTGCTTTCTATGCAGCGCTCTTGGCACGAGGCAAGACTTGCAATGGTTACGGCCAGGCTCGGCCGCCTGAATGCCTCTGTCGATCTCTTTAAAGCACTTGGCGGTGGATGGAGGATGCCGGGCGAAAAAAAATGAGTGCTTTACTCTTTTGGTACGCCTTGGATCGCTCAAGGCTAGCAATTCCAATGTAGAATTTCTAACTTCTCAAGTCATGGTTCAGAATGGGGAGGACGATAGAGGATTCATCGCAAAGAGTGAGGGTGTTCAACGACAATATTTTTATACTCGAAAGTTTCCACGCTTATAAAGCTCATAGGCAATTAATGCTTCGTGCCTTGCGTCATCTAGTGCACGATGTGTTTCTTTATATGCTGTGTTTGGAAAGAAGAAGTCCCATGCTTCTTGTACTTTTGGCCACTTTGGATCGCGATATCCCGGATTTGGCGGCAAATCAACGATAGGTGCTGCTGAGAGCATAATGCACGGCAATTCTTTGATTCTTAATCCTCTAGATTTTAAAAAGCCAAAATCGAATTGTTTGTTATATGCGGTTGCACCACATGAGTATTTGTCAAATATAGTCTGTATCTTTGGAATTATTTCAATTAATTCAATTGCTTTTAATACATCTTCATATTTTAAATTTGAATTTTTAAAGATCCACCCATAAGGATTCCTGGCATGTTTCTCATCGAAACCATTTTCCTTAACGATCTCGCCGAGCTCATTCGAAATATCTCCTGTATCTAAATTTAAAGCAACAATCCCTACTTCAACAATTAAGCCTCCTTGAGGCTGAAAACCTGATGTCTCTATGTCAACAACTACTATCTCTTTCATTTTATATCCTTTGCGTCTTTGTATAGCGTCGATTACCTGGGATATTTCTCGTCATTTCTATGCAAAATCTCATCCTCATACACTTCTATAGAAGCACCGGCACTCAATGGACAACATTGTTCTTAGCCAGCGCCAGAAACAATATCATTGGTATTTGATTACTCTTTCTCCATATTTCCCCAATGCGTTTCCTCGATATACCTTTCCAAGGTAACTTCTTTAAAAAGCATGTACATACGTTCTTTGTTGCCATGGCCATGTGCCTGGTGATGGTCGCAACAGCAACTGCACGCGACAAACTAACCCCATTGGGGCAGGACATTACGATCTGGTTTGATACCGGTGGACCCTACAACACCATTGTGCAAAATGGGGCCATGCAGGCTGCGAGTGATTTGGGTGCAGATGTGATCGCTTTCTCCCGCCACAGCCACCGCCATTGAAAATGGCTACGTTGACCTGGTGTCAGAAATGCAACCTTATCTGCTTGGCTATTTATCCGTAGCGCAGGTCGTTTTAACCAAAAAATATGGATTTACTGGCTTGGAGATCGATACCGGAGGTGGATTGATTCATAAGGACAACATTGGCCTGATCGCCCCTTTGGCAAAAAAAGGTATTCGTTAAGCAAACAGGTGCTATCCTGAATCTATAGCAAAGGCCATATATAAGATGATTCTGAGTCGGCCTTGGTAGGTTCAAGGAGCGAAGCAGGGCCCAAAAACCAAAAAGGCACTTAACTCAAAAAAAGAGTTAAGTGCCTTGAATATGCTTGGTAGCGGGGACAGGATTTGAACCTGTGACCTTCGGGTTATGAGCCCGACGAGCTACCAGACTGCTCCACCCCGCGTTAAGTTTCGTCACTATACACCCGTTGAAATTATTGTCAACGGTTATTTAGGGCTGTTGTCTATCTTTCTATTATCAAATGACAATTTGGCAATTTTCTGAAATATATCCTCTGGCAGGCGGGTGAGCTTTCCCTCTCTGGTAACGGCTGCGTGTACCGTGTAGCCTTTGACCAGTAGCTTGGGTCGTTCGAGTCCTTGCTGTTGCCTGATGATCCGGTAATTGAACTTGCATTTCAGCCTGTTGATTTCGGCGATGGTTGTCTCGATAATCAACAGATCGTCGTAAACAGCAGGAGCTTTGAAGCGGGACCAGCACTCGATAACGGGCAGCACAAAACCGAGCTTTTCGATGTCGCTGTAAGAGCAGACCCATTCGCGCATCAACTCGGTCCGGCCGATCTCAAAATAGCGCAGATAATTGGCGTTGTAGACTACGCCACCGGCATCGGTGTCTCCATAGAGTACTCGTACCGTTGTTTGGAAGATATGTTCCTGTATCAATTTTTGCTGGTTTCCTGAATGTTGGTTACTGGTCGAGAAGCAGCAGCTTTTCGACCATCTCATGACCGGCGTTCGTACTGTTGTCGGTCACCGACAAGAAGCAGGTAGTTCATAATAGTATCTATGCTGTCTGCTCTGACTATTCCGGAATGAGAAGCCGTATTTTCACGGTCGGAACGGTGCAGACGTCAAGCGCATCGATTTCGCTAATCGCTTTTTCAACTGCCCCTTCCGTTGCCCGGTGGGTACGAAAGACAATAAAGACCGGCTCGTTGGCATCGCGTTCCTGCTGCATCATAGAGCGGATGGAGATGCCATGTTTGCCGAAGATGCCAGTAATGATTGAAAGGACGCCCGGTTTGTCGAGAGCGGTTATTCGGAAATAGTAGGGACAGATCAGCTGCTGCATCGGGGTAATGGTCGGTTTGCCGATATGTTCCGGCAGGTAGGCGAGGGCTGGCACTCGGTTGATACAGTCGTTATTAATATTTCTTCCGATATCGACCACATCCGCTGCGACTGCACTGCCGGTTGGCATCATCCCCGCACCTTGGCCATAGAGAAGTACGTCGCCGACGATGTCGCCCTGAAATTGGATACCGTTAAAAGCACCGTTGATGGTAGCCAGCATATGCTTTTCTGGAACCATTGTTGGATGCACCCGGGCCTCGAAATGGTCGCCGTGGTTGCGGCTGATTGCCAGCAGTTTGATCCGGTAGCCGAATTTTTTGGCAAACTCGATATCGATGGGCTCAATCTTGGAAATTCCCTCCACGGTTATGTCATCCAGGTGAACGCTTTGCCCATAGGCTATAGTCATCAAAATGGCCAGTTTATGGGCGGTGTCGATGCCCTCAACATCATATGTCGGGTCCGCCTCAGCAAAACCAAGCTCCTGTGCTTCTTTGAGAACGTCTTTGAATGGGGTGCCATGGTCAGTCATTTGCGAAAGGATATAGTTGGCCGTGCCATTCATTATCCCTTTGATAGAGTTTATCCGGTTGGCGACCAGTCCTTCCTTCAATGCTTTAATAACTGGAATACCCCCGCCGACACTGGCTTCAAAGCCGACTTCGACATTTTTGTTGGCGGCAGCCTGGAAAATTTCGTGGCCATGGACGGAAAGGAGCGCCTTGTTGGCGGTAACCACATGTTTACCGCTCTCGATAGCTTTCAGTAGAAAGCTTCTCGCGGGTTCCATCCCGCCGATGAGTTCGACGACAATGTCAATTTTGGGATCGGCAAAAATGTCGTTAGCATCCTTGGTAAGTGTTACTCCGCTGAGTTCTTCCGGTAGGGTCGACAGATTTATATCGGCAATTGTGGAGAGCACAAATGTCACTCCTGTCTTCTGTAAGAGCCGTTCTTTCTGGGCAAGCAAAGTGTTTGCCAGTCCTTTTCCCACCGTGCCGAAACCGATTAATCCAACATGTATTTCTCGCATATTTATCAATGACTATTCTTGGTTAAGATTGCCGCGAAAGCGGAGGAGGATCAGGGATTGCCGCTGTTGTCAGGTTTATGTCCCTTTACCGGGGTATTAAAGAGCAGCTGCTTTCTTCCTGTATTTCGAGGTTAGAACGATGAGGAGAGAGCCAAATCGTTCAATGCTCCAGAAAATAACCGTTTTGCAGTTGAAAGTCAAAATCTATGCTCCGATATTTTTATGGCTCGAATAACTATTTTGGTCTATAGTATTCAGCTTGTTACGATTCGGAAGGCAAGTTTGCTGCTCCAGACTGTGTACCGTTAAATACCGGGGCCGCCTCCGTTAAACTACTTAGTTATTTACGGTTTTTCCCGATAACGTTGTACTAATTGTAAAGTTTAAAAGGAGACTGAGACTATGGGTAAGAACATTCTTGTTTTTGGACCAAACGGCAGTGGTAAAGGCACTCAGGGTGCTATTATACAGAAGAAATACAATATTCCCCATATCGAATCCGGGGCCATTTTCCGGGAGCACATTGTCGGTGGTACCGAATTGGGTAAAAAAGCTAAAGCGTTTATCGATAAAGGTGATTTAGTTCCTGATGATATCACCATCCCGATGATGGTTGCCCGTCTCTTAAAAGACGACTGCAAAGACGGCTGGATTCTTGATGGTTTTCCGCGTTCTAAAGATCAGGCAATTACCCTCGCCGAGACCCTGAAAAAAGAAGGCCTGGCGCTTGACTATGTGATTGAAATCCAGCTTGATCGGCAGATCGCCAAAGAGCGCATTATGGGGCGTCGTCTCTGTGTCAATGACAACAACCATCCCAATCACATCGCTTTTGATGCAATCAAGCCGGTAGAAAAAGATGGCAAGCTGGTTTGCCGCGTCTGTGGCGGTGAATTGAAGACCCGTGCTGACGATCAAGATGAGGGAGCGATCAGCAAGCGGCATGGCATCTATTATGATGAAAAAACTGGTACCATGGCAGCAGTCAATTACTTTAAAAATATTGATGGTCCGAAAGTTATTTCCGTCGACGGGGCTATGTCGATTGGTGAGGTGACTAACGCTATTATGAGCGAGCTTTAATTGTTGCTATGAGGTTACAACTTATCTGATTTCCTCATGTTTATTATGTGAAAGGGCCTTCCTGTAGTGCGGGAAAGCCCTTTTTGTCTTTAACGTTATTTTATTGAAGATTGTTTCGTAGGCAACGTGCTATGACATTAGGGTGTGGCATTCAATTTAGGTCGTTGCAGATATCTGTCGGATGAGATTATGGAAGAAAAAAATAAAATGAAAAAGCCCGGAAAAGTGTATTTGGTTGGTGCCGGTCCTGGAGACCCTGGTCTCGTTACCGTTCGAGGTAAAAGTTTGCTTGAGCGGGCAGAGGTTGTTGTCTATGACTATCTCGCCAGTACAAAATTGCTCAAACATGTACCTGCAAGTGCCGAACAGATATATGTCGGTAAAAAGGGTGGGATAAAGCATGCATATACCCAGGAAGAAATTAGCCAGATGTTGGTTGATCACGCCTTGGCCGGGAAGATGGTTGTCCGGCTGAAAGGTGGCGATCCGTTTATTTTCGGACGGGGTGGTGAAGAGGTGGAAAAACTGTATGCCGCTGGAATCCTGTTTGAAGTGGTACCGGGGGTGACTTCTGCCACGGCGGCTGCAACCTATGCCGGTATTCCTATAACCCATCGGGATTATACTGCTTCCGTTGCTTTTGTGACCGGCCATGAAGACCCGACCAAGGAGACTTCCAACATCGATTGGGCTAAATTGGCAACTGGAGCCGGAACGCTGGTCATCTATATGGGTATTAAAAATCTGCCGATAATTGTTGCCAACCTCATTAAATACGGTCGTGCCCCCAAAACTCCGGTGGCAGTTGTGCGCTGGGCATCGACACCTCTGCAGCGTTCTGTGGTTGGTACCCTCGAGACTATTACCCAGGTTGTCGCCGATGCGGAAATTAAACCGCCGTCATTGGTAATTGTTGGTGAGGTCGTCAATCTGCGCGCCACTATGGATTGGTACGAAAAACGACCGCTTTTCAGTAAAAAAATAATCGTCACCCGGACCCGTGAGCAGGCCAGCGAACTGGTGGCCGGACTCGAAGAGTTTGGCGCCAACTGTCTGGAATACTCTACAATTCATATCAAACCGGTTGATTCCTATGCCGTGCTGGATGATGAACTGGAACGGTTGAAAGAATATCACTGGATTCTTTTCACTTCACTGAACGGAGTGAAATATTTCTTCGAACGTCTCTACTCGAAGGGAATGGATGCCCGAGACATGAAAGGACCCGAGATTGCTGTGGTTGGCAAGAGTACCGCAGACTTTCTGTTGCAGTACGGGCTGAATGCGGATTTAATCCCCAGCACCTTTACGGGAGAGGGTTTGGCTGAAGCTCTTCTCGATCAAGGGATAGAAGGGCGCAATATCCTCATTCCGCGAGCTTTGTGTGCTCGAGAGATACTGCCTGAGACGTTGCGCGGAGCAGGTGCGCAAGTGACGGTAGCTCCAGTTTATCAGAATTGCCCCGCCGAAGGCGATAAAGAGAATCTCCGGGAGGAGCTTGAAAATGGCGGGGTGGAGATGATTACCTTTACAAGTTCTTCTACTGTGCGTAATTTTCTGGCAATGATCGATGTGGAGAATCAGAAAGAACTGCAGGAGATTCTGGCAGGTATTAAAATAGCGGCAATTGGTCCGATAACTGCCAAAACGGTAACCGATAACGGTTTACTGGTAGATGTTCAGCCTGAAGAATATACCATAGAAGGATTGATTCAGGCTATTGTGGATTATTACAGTGGAGAGAGCAAATAGCACCAGCTATTGGCTTCGGACCGATGGCCGGCGATGGAGTCGCCGGCCGGGTCAACCTGCAGAAGAAGAGAAGAAGCAGGAAGAGACCGGCCCGATAGAAGCCATATACTGCCGAGCATGCGGGAGAGTGGTGACCAGCAAGGACCGAAAAATTGCGATCCATGGTTCTCATACCCATGCATTTTTTAACCCTGCGGGAATCGTTTTTGAGATTGGCTGCTATAGCGTTGCGCCGGGCTGTCAACGCGCTGGAGTGGCAACATCCGACTTCTCCTGGTTTGCCGGCTACGTTTGGCGCTATGCTCTCTGCAGGCAGTGCAGGGCGCATCTAGGCTGGTTTTTTGCAAAGGCCGGCAATTCATTTTTTGGCCTTATCCAAGCTCATTTAGTCGAGTAGCGCTCTTCTCACTTATCTTTGATCAGATCGAGCAGATCTTCCGAAGTCATTTTGGCACTGACATCACTTCCTTCAAGGAGACTGCCGGCAAGATCTCTTTTTTCCTGATGCAGTTTGACAATTTTCTCTTCAATGGTGTTCTTGCAGACCAGTCGGTATATGGTGACTGGTCGAGTTTGCCCTATTCTATGTGCACGATCGGAAGCCTGATCCTCAATTGCTGGATTCCACCAGGGGTCCATATGGATGACATAATCGGCGGCGGTAAGGTTGAGACCAAGGCCACCGGCTTTGAGGCTGATGAGAAAGAGATCCCCCTGTCCGTCCTGGAAAGCATCTACCCGAATTTTCCTCTGTTTGGTGCTGGTGCTGCCATCCAGATACTGATAACTGATTCCCTGCGCGTCGAGATATTCACGGATGATTTTCAGATGCCCAATAAACTGGCTGAAAACCAGGGCCTTATGTCGACTGGAGAGGAGTTCCTCAATTACGGAAGCGAACACCTTCAGCTTTGAACTTTCGACCGTGGTGTTTGCATCAAGGAGTCGGGGGTTGCAACAGGCCTGGCGCAGTTTCATGATTTCCGTCAAGATCTGCAGGTGCCGGCCTTTCTTTTCTCTGGAACCCTCCAGCATATCAATGGCATTCTGGCGCAGGGCTTCATAGAAGTGCGCTTCTTCAGAACTCAGTTCAACTTCCAGGGTCACCTCGGTTCGGGACGGTAACTCTTCTAAAACCTGGGATTTAATTCTCCTGAGTAAAAAAGGTCGGATAAGTTTTTTAAGTTTTAATTTCGCTTCTCTGTCTTGGTAACGCTCAATAGGCACGGCGAAACGTTCGTTGAAACTGTTCAGGCTGCCGAGCAGTCCCGGGTTGATAAAGTGAAACAGGTTCCACAGTTCGCCAAGGTGGTTTTCTATAGGCGTACCAGTGGTGATAAGTTTGAATTGCGCCTGCAGCGACATTGCCGCCCGAGAGCGTTTGGTCGCACTGTTTTTGATGGCCTGGGCTTCATCCAAAATAATGGCTTGCCATTTTACGGTTGCGAGCAGCTCACTCTCCTGCTGCAGAAGGGTGTAGGTGGTTATCAGCAGATCAAATTTACCGAGTTCACTGATACTTTTTTCCCGGTCCTTACTGGATAAAAATTTTATATTGATAGTGGGAGTAAACCTGGTAACCTCAGACTGCCAGTTGGTCGAGACCGAGGTTGGGGCGACCACAAGAGATGGGCCGTTGGCCGCGAGTTTAAGGATAATGGCCAGGGATTGGATGGTCTTGCCAAGGCCCATGTCGTCGGCAAGGCAACCGCCGACCCCCCAGTGGGCGAGCCGGGCCAGCCATTCATAACCTTCCCGCTGGTATACCCGGAGTTCTGCCTGAAGAGTAGAGGGCAGTTCCGGTTTGAAATCCTGGGCATCGCGGATCTTCTTGATCTGCTGCAGCCACCCCTCGTCCGCACTCGTATTGGCCAGGTTGGCAACTTTTTCGAGCTGCAAGGCCGCCAGAGGGTGGACCAGCACTTCGTCGCTGCCTTTTTCTGGCAACCCTTCGGAAAAGAGGTTTATATCCTCAAGGCGCTTTTTAAACTCCTGAGTCAGGGCAATGAATTGTCCATCGCCAATTTCCACAAAGCGGCCTGATGACTTTTTTACCTTGGCAAGCAGTTCTTTTAGTTCGACGACCTGTCCCTGATCAAGGGTCAGTTGGCCACTCATGGCAAACCAGTTCTGGCGATTGGTCCGAATCTTCAGGTTGAGGTTTGCCAGCGATACTTTGTGGGTGATAGTCAGTTTTTCTCCTTCAGGCCACTCAATCACCACTTTATCGCGAATAGCCTGAAGTTCTGTAAGGGCCTGGAGACAATCGTCGGGATCGTGGAGATGCCATTCGCGATCATTTTCCTGCTCCATGTCGATTGCTAGATCGAGTATCGGACAGATTTCTTCAATATCTCTGGCCTTTTCTTCCTCAAGCGCAAGATTGCGGCGGGTCTGCAGTCGTTTGCCATTTACTTCGGCCATGATGTTTTCGACGCCCTGGCCGGGTTTGAGGTAATGACCGCCTTCCAGAAAAGGTTTGACGAACATCTCCAGTCGAAATCCCGTACCATAGGGAATGAGATGCATATAAATGGTCGAGTCGGCATCTACAAGGGTAATATTGCTTGTTTTTCTGCCGGTACTGTCCACGGCGATAGCCGAATGAACAGTCATAAAGGAGGAGATATTGCCGATGGCTGTCAATACCTGTTTACTGGCAGCCATCGGTACCGTTATCCCGTCTTTGCCGGTAATCTGGGCGATTCGTCGATGGTTGTCATTGATGGGGATAATTTTCACCCTGGTGGGTGTTTCGCTGAAATAATTGATCGTATCGGCTGTGATCGGGTGGGCGAAACAGATATGCAGATTGTCGCCCCGTTCCTCCACAAAAAGCTCCGGTTCTCCAGCGACAAATTCCACAGGAGTAAGCGGGGAGTCTGCCAGGTAGAGGTTAGGATGACCGATCATCGCCAGCAGAGCTTTATCCATATCAAAGTAAAAGTTCACTCCGTGGGTATCAGGATTGTTTGATTTTTTAATGGCCGCGCAGATCCGGCGATCCTGCGAAGTGAGATAGTTCAATCTATTCGACTTATACAGTCGGGAAAGGGAGAGGGGTCTGCCCTTGCTCCATTCGCCATCCGGATTCAGTTTCTGTTCTTTGGGCGAAAGGGTGATTACTTTTGCTTCAAAGGACACCATCCAAATCATCCGTATTGTTTGCTGCGGGGTCTCCGTTTCCTGGCTGGTGGCATAAATAAGGGCCTGCAGGCTGCGTTTCCATGGTTCTTCCGGTTCGAGGATTGGCAGCAGAGGGATGATGGAAGTTTTTTCACGGAGACGTTCCGTCGTTATATGGTAGCCATTGTCGTCCTGATTGATGGTGGCGAGAATTTCGCCCAGCACGATGGTGAAAAAATCATACCCTTGATGACAGGCCCGTTCGTAAAAGTTCAGAATTTCCGATTCCACCTCGGGGTCCACTGCGCTGTTCAGCCAATACTGGCAAATACCGGCAATTGCAACGGTTAATACATTTTGCCTGGTCCCTTCGGGGAGGTGGATTTCCTCTCCCTGCAATCCTTTATTTATATGGGAGTTGATGACAGTGGCCAGATAGTTGTAGGCGACGTTTTCTCTAGCGCTCTGAAAGAGAGAAAGGGCGATGCTGATATTGTCGGCAATCTGGTAATATTCCTCCGGGTCTTTTTCCTGCAATTGGAGCAGGATATAAAAAATTCCGGCGGGTCCGAAAAAAGCGACCTTTTCATCTTTGCTGAATTTTTGTAAAACTTCCAAATCGTCATGGAATGCGGCCAGAGCATCTTTACTTTTTCCCTTCAGAAACAACAGAGTGCCGCATGCTCCGGTTCCGTGAAACGATTCTTTGTGGTCGGCTACCAGTGTTTCTGCTTCCGACAACCTGCCACGGAACATCAGTTCATTGAAAAGGAGGCGTTTAAAGGGGACTTGCTCGTCTACGGACAGCCCGATAAATTCATCGTTTCTGGCCAGAAAATCAACCAGGTCCGGATAATCGGATAGAGTCGTCTGGCCGTACTGCAAAACGTTACTCAGCAGGTAGAACTGAAAAGATGTGGGCAGCGTCCTGAACCATTCGGCATCAAAAGGCATGGTCAGGATCCGCACCGTTGGGGGTGGTTCACTCACTATATCGCTGCATTGGGCCTCAATAAAATCAGAGGCGTCTTGAATGAGGTCAAACTGCTGCGTGTAGACACCTATTCTTAATTCGCGAATACCCCGCCAGCATCTGATCGTCCATTTACCGTAATAATAGGAGACGGGGGCTTCTTCCTGGATGGTTTTGGCAAAGAGTGTGAATGTCTCTTCCTTTACAGCAATCTTGCTTAAAACCTCGACTATTTCATCAACACATTGTCGGTCTTTAGTGAGGAGTCCCAGTTGTTCGAATTTACTAAAGTAATGGCTGAGATTGGCTGCTGTCGGTTTGTTGCCTCGTGGATTTTTCAAATCCAGCTTGCGTAGGCAATTGACGATGAGCGTTGAGTGAGCAGGTTCGTAGACAATTGAAAGTAATTGAAGGAGAGCCTGCTCAAACGGGGTAAGTTTTTTGTACTGCTCAAGGAGAGTAACGTGAGTTTGCATAGACTTTTAGGTGGTCTTGACGGAAGAATCTTCCAGAAAATGTAACTGTTGGGCAGTACCTCATCTGTGCAAGATCAGTCCGCTCAGCATACAAATGTATACCTGATCGACCTGCTTGAGCACACCTGGAGCGCTGCTGAACAGTTAGAGTCCGTGGTATTCTCAGGTTTCTAGCACTTACCTGAAGAATTACCAGAAAATAGCATCAGTATTTTCCCGCGGGGCGAAAAGAGAAGCAGGTAGTATATCATTGTCTGTTGTCAATGAGAACCAAAAACTGCATCTTTTTTCTGAGACTCTGCAGGATTTGCCCTGCAGAGTCTGGAATTTTGGTCCGCGATACAAAAAAAAGGAAGTTTGTGGAACTGCGCTAGCACGAATTGTCGGGTAGCAGGAGGTGGGCGAAAGAGGGAGTTAATGCTTCCTGTGCATTGTTCTCCTTCTCTCTTTCGGCAAAATTACAGACTCTTGTGTCTGGTTATTTCCGCATCGATTTCCATATGCCGGAGCCAGGCGGAAAGAAGCTGTTGCTGTTTGAACCGTAAGAGCTTTTCCCGATATTGTGCCACTTCCTCACTGTTTTTAGGCATGGCAGGAATTTGTCTATCCAGAAAGGAGTAGACAAAAAAATCGTCTTCAACCTTACCTGGTGTCTCCGGTATCGGAGAAGAAGGTGAGAGAAGAAAGACGTCTTGGGTCAAAGAAGCAGGGAATTGCGTATCGTTTTGCTCTCGCTGGCTGAGAAATCCTGACTCTAAAGCCGTGAGACTTCTCTCTTGTGCCAGGGCATCGAATTTTTTATCTTCATGCAGGCTCTGCAACATATCCTTGGCGTCTTTTTCCGCTAGTTTTATGGACTGTACCTTTTGGTAATCTTTTACTAGGATATCCTTTTTGGCCTCAAAATCAGGGATTGCTGGTTCTTTGATATCTTCGGCAAAGAGGATGGCATACCCGGATTGACCTTTGATAAGCGAACTCAGTTCACCTTTGTGCAGTTCAAAAGCTTTATCCAGAAACTGTGCATCTGTTTTCAGTTCAGCTGGAGCATCGTTTTTGGTAAAGAAATCGGTCTTTTTAATGTGTATCTTTGCATTGGCTTTGGCATATTGAGCGAAACTCCCTGCCGCGATGATACCCTCGTAGGCATCGTTGGCCACCTGAAAGGTGAGACTTTCGGCTTCTGTTTGTTGCAGGGTTGAGGTTATTTCCGCGGAAACCGATTCGAGGGACTGTGTCTCCGGCGGTTTTATCTCTTCCAACAGAATGATATGGTAGCCGAACTGTGTTTTTATCACCTGACTGATATCGCCAGGCTGCATCGCAAAAACGGCTTTATCAAAAGCGGGAACCATCTGGCCGGCGGAAAAAAAGCCAAGATCGCCGCCTGAATCCTTCGTCGGGCCTTCAGAATATTGTTGCGCGAGGGCACTGAAGTTCCCTCCGTTTTGGACGAGTTTCCTGACCTCTTCCGCTTTTTTTGCTTGTTCCTGCTGTCGTTCTGCGGAATCCTTGTCAGTCGTCTGCAGTAGAATGTGTCGCGCGTGTCGCTGTTCGGGGGTTTGATACTTTTCTATGTTTTCTTGGTAGTATTCAGCAATTTTACTCGGATCGATTGCTATCTTGCTGGCGACACTCTCATTAGTGAAAACAAGGTATTGCAGTTTGAGCTGTGGTTCGGACTTGTAGTTTTCCTTTACTGTTTCGAACCATGTCCTGAGTACAGTGTCGTCAATCTTTACCTTATCGACAAACTGATCGGCTGAAAACTTCACATATTTGACAGCAACTTTCTCATTCTGCAGGCTATAAAGTTCCTGGATTTCGAAATCCGTGACAATACCGGCAAAGTTGCCGATTTCTCGGGAGGCTACTTCCGACAACCGATCAAACTTCATGGACTCTTCAAATTTTGTTGGTGCCATTCTATTTGCGGCCAGAACTGTCTTGTAACGCTCTAGACTGAATCCACCGTCTTCCTTGAACGGAGCCATATTCTTGATGATCTGTTGGATCTCCTGGCTGCTGACTTGGATACCCATCTTTTCGGCACCTTGGCGCAACAACGACGTCTGAATCAACTGGTTTATTACCTGGTTTTTGACGCCAAAAGTTTCTGCAAGTCCTTTGGGAACGTTGCCGCCAAATTGATCACTCAGTCTTTGATACGCTTGGTCGTAAGCTTGCTGGTATTGCTGAAAACTTATATCTTCACCGTTAACCACCAACGCTGCCTGTCGATCTCCACTGAGATTAGCACCGACTCCCCAGAATATGAAAACCAGGGCAATAATGACAACAATAACTTGAATAAAGGTCGATTGGGCTTTTTTGCGGAGTATTTGCAGCATGAATGTAATATATAAAATTGGAGTTAATGATTAGACAGGTCTGCACGATTGGCAATTTCACCAATAGCTACAGCAAAGAAAACCCCGTGTAGCCGACATGACAAACCAGTGAGTTAACAATCTGTTTGGTTTACTCTTTCTTTGTATCCTGTGCAAGTAAAAACCCAACCTTCTCCTCTTGCTCTCTTAGAAGAGGGTGCCAGCATTGCCGCCTTGCGGTACAAGGAAAATTGCTCATTTTTCCAACGAAAAGCCTAGAGAGCATGATTATTAATCACACCGAACCCAGAGTGTTCTCTTTGCACAAGGAGAGATAAATTGTTTTATGTTGCTAGAAAAATGAAGTTTTTTTCATGTGTATTGGCTTTGTCTATTCGCGCTGTAAATGATTCGTCATTCGCTTGACAAATTGTTTCTGCTATAGTAAAAAGCCGTAGTTAGTTTCGAATTAAAAAAGGGCGAAAGCTATAAAAATAATATTCTAAGGAGGTTTGTAATGCCAACTCTCGAACACAACGGAAGTAGCTTTGAAGTAGATGAAGATGGATTCCTGCTCAAAGGTGATGATTTCAATGCAGATTGGGTTGATTATGTAAAAAGTGTTGAAGGAATCGGCGAGATGACTGACGAGCATCAGAAAGTGATTGATGCCCTTCAGGAGTACTACAAGAAAAATGGAATTGCTCCTATGGTTCGTATCCTCTCAAAAACCACTGGTTTTCCTCTCAAGAGAATTTACGAGCTGTTCCCATCAGGACCTGGTAAGGGAGCCTGCAAGATGGCTGGCCTGCCAAAACCAACAGGTTGTGTATAATTTATACCTGTAAGATACCTTTAGGTATTGAGTTGTCGAAAGGGAGAATGCCCACAGGGTATTTTCCCTTTTTTATTTTCAGTAGGTATCTTTTGCAACTATCGCTGAAAAACCCAGCGAGCGCGATGTTGCCGCCAAACCTTCTCCATTAAATGATCCCGTTCTGTTCGAGAAGTCCCTCATGGATCGTTTCGATCTTTTCCAGGTACTCTCTTCCTGATATTCTGGACCCTTTCAGCCCCCCGCGAAGATTAATTTCCATCAGGTAGTAGCTTTCGTCATCAGTTACCATGAGATCGATATGGCCATAGGGGAAATTACCACGGTGCATTACTTTTCTGCAAAATTCAAGCTGTTGATCAGATAGAGTATAGGGTTTTGCATCCCCCCCGCAATGCAGATTATTTCTGAAATTGTGTGGATTAATGCGTTCGTATGCTTCCACAAAATCACCGAGAATGACCACTCGGATATCTCTACTGTTGCGCAGATATGGTTGGATCACAAAAGGAAAAGGGCACAATCCTGAGTTCGAATAGTTGTATACATCTTCGATGTCATTAAAAATATGAATACCAAGCCCGGCGTTTTTCCGGTCACATTTAAGTATGACTTTGCTGTATTGTTTTTGGTGATAAGCAGACGATGCCAAGAGCAGTGCATGGTTGTCGTATATTGGCAGGGTATCGGGCACCATGAAGTCAATGAAAATCCTGGCCTGGAAGGTTTTTGATCTGCTTGCCAGCTGTGATGTTGCCGATGGAATGAGGCGGATTTGTCGTTCAAGCAGGTCTGTCAGCACATGCTCTTCGCCTGGTTTTAGCCGGATTCTACCGCAAATTATATCGTGTTTTTTGAGTTGTTGATAGCAGGCAGCTAGAGTCTGATTGTTGTAGATGACAGTGGGGAGATCTCTCAAAAGATCATCTCCGAGAAGCGTTGATGAAATGAGGTGAGGTCCTCTTCGCAGTTGCCGCAATAGAGTTTTACGTCGCCAAGAGATTGGGAGTTTTTGTTTTCAATAGTAAAGCTGCCGTCTTTATTCTGGACATAGTGCGTGGTGGTAATGACGTCATCAGAAATTTCGAAAAATTCCGATTCGTTGCCACAGTAAGGACATTTGAGTAGATTGCCGACTGTTGGTAGCTCAAGTCGCATGCTCGACGCTCTCTTTTGCATTTTCTTTTGCATATACCGTCTATTTTTCAGAAGATATTGTCAAAGGAGCAGCGACAGGATTCTGTTTTTCTCCGAGGTTGAGGTCCTGGGGAGTTGCTTGAATTTCTCCTTGAATGCAGGCACCAGGTTCGACAGTTAGGTTTTCCGCTTTGAGTTTGCCTTGGATGGAGCAATTTTTCCTGGCAATGAGCAGAGTGGCTTTAACATTGCCTTCTAGTGATCCGTAACAGTTGAAAGAAGACACTGTTATGTCTCCGACCACCTTTCCTGTTTCACTGAGAATTAAATGTTCTCCAGCTATATTGCCGGTGATGGTGCCGTCAATCCGTGCTTTCCCCTGAAATGACACCTCACCCTGGATCGTCATATTTTTATCAATAATCGATAAAATGGCTTCGCCTTCGACTTTCTTCATTTCCTGTTGGACATTCACTGCTTTGCCAAAAATGCCCATCGTTATCTTTTTACCGACGACTTCGATGAAGAAGGAGAATGTTTTGCGAAGTTTGCTGCTTTCAGGAATTTGTACGGGTTAACAGCTGTACCGTTGAGGGCAATTTCATAATGGAGATGGGATCCAGTTGATCTTCCGGTGTTGCCGATCAAGCCAATGAGCTGACCTCTTTTAATCCGGTCACCTTTATGGATCAGATATTTCTGCATATGGGCATAGGCGGATGTATAGCCGTTGCCATGGTCGATGAGGGCATAGTTGCCATATCCGCCGTTTCGAAAGGCATTGACGACCACGCCATCTGCTGTAGCATATATCTTTTCTCCTTTGTCACCGCGAAAGTCAATGCCGGAATGAAAAGCCGATCTTTTATTCAAGGGATCTTTCCGTTTACCGAAGCCGGAAGAGATGGGACCCTGGACTGGTCTGCCGAGAGGCAGATAGCGAATTACTTTCAGGTATTTATCCGCTTTAAACAGAAGCTCGTCCCTTTTTACCTCCGGTGCCTGGATAAAAGGACCACCGCTGTGTTTGGCGTTATTGTTTTTGTCTTTTTGCAGTTTGATGCCCATGCTGCCAAAAAATTTTTCAATAAGTTGACTCTTTTCATTGAGTTCATCGACGGCGGCAGTAAGAAGAGATTCTTTTTCCTCTTGAATTGCTATTACCTGTTTGACGCTTTTCTGTTTAAGACGAGCCACCTTCTGGTCGACTTTTTGTCGTTCTTCCTCCGTCATTTTATTTTGTCTGGCGATCAGCTCATTACTATTCTGCAGTTTTTCCTGCAGCCCTGCAATCTGATTGGAAATCTTGCAGTTTTTGGTATATAGAGCAAAAGAGCAGATGCTGGTGACGGTGAGTATGAGAAGAGCAACTATCGAAGTCGTGATGACGATACAGAGTTTCTTTCTTGAGCACGGTAACTTGAAAACTTTTCCCCTGTCACCGGCTATAATTATATGAAGCTTATCATCCATTAGACAAATCCAAAAGAGTTGTGAATCCAGTAAACAAAAAGTATGATGTCCTCAGTTTGTATGAAAAAGTTCATTGAATCTAACGAGTAAAATTACTTTTTTATACAAAGATACCAAAAATTAAGCAACTATAAAAGCGATTGTTCAACCGCGGTCAGTGCTTGAAATTGCTGTATCTGCGCAGTTTATTCATCTTCTATAAAGGATTTTGCTGTTTGTAGAAGTACCGTTGTCGTGCTTTTTTCCCTTTTCTGGTCAATTATGTCTTCTCTTATAAGTTGTAAATCTGTGGCAAAATCCTTCGGTGCCCAGACTCTTTTTAAAAATATCGATCTCATGATCGACAGTGGCGACAGGATCGGTGTGATTGGACCGAATGGTTCCGGAAAATCGACTTTATTGAAAATTATCTGTGACTTGGAAGAGCCTGATAGTGGTCAAGTGGTCCGTCAGAAATTTGTGAGCCTCAGTTATCTGGCCCAGGACGATGTCTTTGATGAGACAAAAAGTATCAGCGATAATCTGCTGGCAGGGTTGGGCGGAGAAGATATGGTCGATACGGAGAAATACTACCGGGTCGATACTTTACTCAGTCGTGCTGAATTTGCCGACGGAAATGCGCTGGTAAAAAACCTGTCTGGAGGATGGAGAAAAAGATTGTCTATATGTCGGGCAATGCTCCTTACCCCCGACGTTCTTGTCATGGATGAACCCACCAATCATCTCGATATTGAGGGGATTCTATGGCTTGAAAAAATGCTGCGCGGGGCCGCTGGCCCATCCGCTTTTCTCCTGGTGAGTCATGATCGGCATTTTTTGGAAAACTGTACTAACAGAATAGTTGAGTTGTCCTCGGTATACCCGGAAGGAACATTACAGGTGCAGGGCACCTATTCGCAATTTTTGGAAAAACGAGACGAGTTTCTTGTTGGCCAGCTGGCAGAAGAAGAACGTCTTGCCAATAAAGCTCGCCGTGAGGTGGAGTGGTTGCGGCGAGGGCCGAAGGCGCGGGCGACGAAAGCAAAATATCGTATTGATGAAGCCTATAAACTGACTGATGAACTAGCTGAACTGAAAGCTCGCAACCGGTCTTTGGTAAATGTGCAGATTGATTTTGAGGCGACCGGCAGGAAAACCAGAAAACTGCTCGAAGTCATCGGTATTGCAAAAGCATACGATGGGCGAACTCTGTTCAGTGATCTTGATATAATTCTTTCTCCTGGAAGCAGGCTTGGGCTGTTGGGGCGAAATGGCTGCGGCAAATCTACTTTGATGAAAATCCTCGCAGGGGCTGTTAATAAGTCTGGTATGGTCCCCGATTCAGGGGTTGTGAAGGTTGCTGATAATATCAAGATTGTTTCGTTCGATCAGAACAGGGAAACAATTGATCCAACGCTCACCTTGCGCAGGGCACTGGCTCCGGATGGCGATTCGGTCGTGTATAATGGCAGGTCCCTGCATGTTGTGTCTTGGGCGAAAAAGTTCATTTTTCGCCCTGACCAGCTGGAAACTCCGGTCGGTCAACTGTCCGGCGGAGAGCAGGCGCGAATCCTCATTGCCGGACTTATGCGGCAGCCTGCAGATATTTTACTGCTTGACGAGCCAACCAACGATCTCGATATTGCGTCCCTTGATGTGCTGGAGGCCAGTCTGCTCGATTTTCCTGGGGCTCTTGTGCTGGTTACCCACGACCGCTATCTGCTTGACAGGGTTTGTCACCGTCTCCTTGGCTTTGGCGGCACGCACGGGGTCAGCTACTATGCTGATTATGAGCAGTGGTTGAATGATCTGCCTGAGGCTGTAAAACCCGAAGAAAGCAAGAAGAAAAACACTGCTCAGGCTGAAAAAAGCCCGACGCAAAAAAAGAGTAGTGGCCGTCTCTCCTATATGGACCAACGGGAGTATGATCAGATCGAAGAGGCCATCGCCACAGAAGAACGTCGAGTAGAACTGCTGCAAGACAGGATGGCCCTGCCGGAAATTGTCTCCAACCCGGATGAACTCGCCGAGTGCTGGCAGGAGCTCCAAGAGGCCCAGGCGGAAGTTGAGCGATTGTATGATCGCTGGGATGAACTGGAAGGAAAAAAGAACGGATGAAGGACAAGTGAAAATAGCTGTTTTATCGGATATTCATAGCAATCTTGAGGCTTTTGAGGCCGTATCTGCCGATCTTCAGCAGCAGGGCGCTGATCGGGTTATCTGTCTGGGTGACAATATAGGGTATGGACCCAACCCGGATGAGGTGGTTGGTCGACTCAGGCAGCTCGGCTATGCCTCGGTGCTTGGCAACCATGAATTTGCCCTGAAAGATGCGCGGGGGAGACGGTGGTTCAATTTTCAGGCGGCGGAAAATAATATTGAAACGGAAAAACTCTTGTCGGATACTAACAAACAGTACTGTTGTCGTCTGCCAATATTTCTTACTGTGGGGGAGGCTCTTTTCGTTCATGCTTACCCGCTTGATTCTGTTTTTCGATATCTCAACAGGCAATCTGATGAAAAAATTGCCACTCTTTTTGCGACAACGACACCTCGATTGTTTTTTGTTGGGCATACCCACCGGCTTGTGCTGGTAACCGGACAAAAAGGCCTGGTCACGAGAAGGGCATTGCTAGAGGAAACAGTACAACTTGAGCTGGATAAAAAATATATTGTCAATTGCGGCAGTGTCGGTCAGCCAAGAGATGGGGACCGTCGAGCTAAATATCTGTTGTGGAACTGTGCCGCCCGGCAGCTGGTCGTTCGCTTTGTCGAGTACGACAACAGGAAAACCATGAAAAAAATCAAAGACCGTAAGTTTCCTGAAACCTACGCAATGCGGCTGGCCTGAACCATGAAGAAAATCGGAAGATATGAGGTGATAGGTCGCCTGGGACGCGGCAGCATGAGCACTGTCTATAAGGCCAAAGCTCCAGTTACCGGTCGTCTGGTCGCCCTGAAAATTCTCCAGCCGAGAAATGAGATCTTTGTCGATCTTGTCGGTGAAGAGCGGCTGCGGGAGATGTTTCTGGAAGAGGCACGGATTATGGGGGCTCTGTCTCATGAACATGTGGCAAAAATTATCGATTGCGATGAACACGAAGGGCAACCGTTTATTGTTCTCGAATATTTTGCCCACTCTATTGGTGCTTTCATTGGTGAAGCGTATCGGGTTGAGGCGCCATCGCGAATTATCTCTGCCGCTAAGACAAAATCCTATCTGGTACAGGCACTTAAAGGGCTCGAACGACTGCATTTTGCCGGAATTATCCACCGGGATATTAAACCTTTCAATTTGATGATAACCAGTGATGACCGAATCAAGATCATCGACTTTGGCCTGTCTCGGGTCCGGGGGGAAGAAAAAATGGCCATTCCCGGCATGCAGGTTGGCTCGCCGTACTATGCCGCACCTGAACAGGAAACAGATCCAAAGCAGGCCGATGGCCGGGCCGACCTGTTTAGTCTGGGTGTCATGGGCTATAGAATGTTGACCGGCCTTCTTGTCGATCAGAGACAAGGGGGAATACTGCCTCCCAGCACGCTCAATGCCGAGCTTGGGCCGGAGTGGGATGCCTGTATTCTGAAAAGCATTGCCAGAAATCCTGCAGACCGTTATGCCGGTGCGCAGCAAATGCGTCTGGCTGTTGAGGATTTGCCGCTCGTTGCCCCTCAAAAATGTAGCAAAGATGCTCTGCTTCTTGCCCGTGCTTTACATCAGATTCCCGGCGGTAAGAGAAAGGAACCAGCCCGGATGATGTATAAAAATATCAGGGAGGCGCTGGGGCTGGACGATTTATTGCGGCCACGACAGTATGCTGTTCAGGATTTCAAGGTGGTCGGGTCGCTGGTGGCTCTTGAAAAAAACAGCGGACTCTACTGGCAGCGGCGCGGGTCCGGGTTTACCCTTGACTGGCAGCAGGCGAAAGACTATGTGCAGCATCTTAACGACACCAACTGGCAAGACCGAAACAGCTGGCGGCTGCCGACCCTCGAGGAAGTCTTTACTATCCTCAACCCACCGCTGCACGGCGTCTCCTGCTCAAGCTGGCCCCTTTTGGACAAGAGTGTCCACTGGCTGTGGACCAGTGATCATTGCACTAAAAAACATGCCTGGATGGTCGATGTGGTGGAAAGTTTCTTTGACCGTCTGGATAAAGACGGCGTTGCCTCTGTCTGTGCTGTCAGTTCCGCCCTGTAACTCATGGTCCGTTCTCAAAATGCTCGGGAAGTGAAAAATGCAGCTATTTTTTCCAGGGTATAGGCGATATCTGCACGACTGATATCGAGATGCGTAACCAGCCTGGTGGTTTTGCCAGGAGTGATGAGGATGTTGTGGTCCTTGAGGAATTCGGCCATCTTTTGCGTTTGTGCCTCCTCCATAGTAAAAAAGACCATATTGGTCTGTGCTGGATCTCTTATTACCTTCAGTTGGTCAATCCGGGTGAGTCCGTCGGTGAGGATCGCTGCATGTTCATGATCGACGGCCAGTCGTTCGATATTGTTTTCAAGGGCGTACATACCGGCAGCGGCAAGTATTCCCGCTTGCCGCATCCCGCCGCCGACCATCTTTCGCCATCGTCTCGCTTCCTCTATAAAGCTGCGTGCACCGCAGAGCAGTGAGCCGACCGGTGCCCCCAACCCTTTGGACAGACAGACAGAAACGGAGTCAAAATGGCGGGTGATATTTTCTGCCGGGACATTCAGTTTGACCGCGGCATTAAACAATCTGGCTCCGTCGAGATGCAGCTTGAGCTTCTTGTTGGCGGCAAATGTGGCCACCTGCTGCAGGTAATCCAGGGGAAGTGTCTTGCCGTTCTGGGTGTTCTCGAGACAGAGCAGGCGGGTTCTTGCAAAGTGAATGTCGTCCGGTTTGATTTTTTCTTCGATCCTGGTGAGAGAAAGGGTTGCATCCGGTTCAAACTCAATTGGCTGCGGCTGGATGGAACCCAAAACAGCAGCACCTCCCGCTTCATACCTGTAGGTATGAGCCAGCTGGCCGACGATATATTCATCACCGCGGCCACAGTGGGACATGATGCCGATGAGGTTGGCCTGGGTGCCGCTTGCGGTGAAAATCGACGCCTCAAAACCAAGCAGTTCGGCAGCGTACCTTTCTATCCTGTTGACAGTCGGATCATCGCGATAGACGTCGTCGCCCACTTCAGCCTGGGCCATTACCTGGCGCATTGCCTTGGACGGTTGGGTAACGGTGTCGCTGCGCAAGTCGATTCTGTTCATCATTGTATTCCCCGGTTGTTTCCTGATTTAAAAACGGTTAAAACCTCTACCAAATTATACAGGTTGAAGCTGACAGCAAAAGTACAGGAGACAAGTTAAAAAAGCGATGGGAAAAAATAAGGGAATCAGTACCACACAAAAAGAGATTTTGATCGAAGCGGAATTCACTTTCAACCACCTTGCCGAGAGCGAGTTATCGGCAATTGCCGACCCGGCATATGATGTAGCAGAATTGGATGACGATACGCTGCTTGAGTTTCTGGAGCTGGCCAATATATTGTATCGAGCGGGTGAGCCGCTAATCTCCGACGAGCAGTATGACTTTGTCTTTCTCGAAGAATTACGTAACAGGATCCCCGACCATCCCTTTTTGCAGACTGTGGAGCCGGAACCACTGGCTGGAGCCAAAACCGTCGAACTGCCGTTTCGTATGCTATCCACGGAAAAAGCGTATGAATTTGCGGCCATCGAACGTTGGGCGAATCGGATCGATAAGGCGACACAGGAATGCGGGGTCAGTTTTGCAACGCTTGTCTTTCGAGCAACACCAAAGCTTGATGGTTTTGCCGCCTATGATGACGGTCAGAAGCTGTATACCCGGGGCGACGGTCGACGCGGTACCGATATCAGCCGGGTTTTTGATCGAGGTTTACAGGTGGTGGGTAATGGCGCACGCGGGCTCGGAGCTGGTGAGATTGTGGTCAGCCGCAGTTATTTCCTGGCAAACCTTACCGAGATCTTTGAAAACTCGAGGAATTTCCAGGCAAGTCTGATTAAGGAAAAGGTTCTCGAACCTCCGGCGGCGGAAGCCATCAAGCTCAAAAAAGCGGTCTTTTATCCGTTCAGCCTGCTGCCGAGCTGGCAGGGGACATGGCTTGAGCTTGCGACCAACTTTGATGACATCATCAACCAGCTGTGGCAAAAAACCGATTATGATGTGGACGGCATTGTTCTTGAAATTGTCGATGAGAAAATCAAGGGATTTCTGGGCGCCACCCGGCATCATCACCGGTGGCAGATTGCTTTTAAAAGGAACACGGAAACGGCTGAAGTGGAAGTGCTTCGGGTGGTTGCCCAGACATCCCGGTCCGGTCGGGTGAATCCGGTTGCTGAGGTTGAGCCGACCCGACTGAGTGGTGCACTTATCAAAAGAGTCACGGCCCACCATTATAATATGGTCCGGCAAAATGGTATTGGTCCGGGGGCGAAGATCAGGTTGTCGCGCAGCGGTGAGGTTATCCCGAAAATAGAGGAGGTCCTCGTTCCGGCCACTCCAGAGCTTCCCGAGACCTGCCCAAGCTGCGGATCGCCGCTCATCTGGGAAAATGATTACCTGCTCTGTATCAACAATATGAACTGCCCGGCTCAGATCACCAATGCCATAGAACATTTTTTTAAGGTTCTCGGTAACAATGACGGTTTTGGGCCCTCTTCGATCCGCAAAATCTACCTCGGGGGGATTGCAACCATCCCCGGGATTTACCGTCTGCAGGTAGAGGATTTTAGCAATCTTGGTTTTGGGCCGAAACAGGCGGAAAATATGGTCGGTCAGTTGCAGAGAAGTCGGACAGAACCCATCGAGGACTGGCGTTTTCTCGCCGCTTTTGGAATGTACCGGATGGGTATGGGCAACTGTGAAAAGTTGTTGAGCGTTTTTCCACTTGAAAGCGTCTTCGGACTTACCAGGACAGATATCGTCACCATCAAAGGATTCAGTGAAAAGATTGCCGAGGCAATGCTCACCGGACTGGCGGCAGTGGCAGGACTGTTCAACGAGTTATATGCGATGGGCTTTAATCTCACCAGGACCCCCCTCTCTGTCGGTGAAGCAAGAGGAGCCGGCGGTCCACTGGCCGGCAAACTCATTGTTTTTACCGGTGCTATGCAGATGGGCAGTCGGGATGAGATGAAAAAACAGGCCAAGCTGCTTGGGGCAAAAGTCGGGGATTCAATTACCGGGAAGACCGATATACTGGTTTGCGGCGAGAGGGTTGGGGCGGCTAAATTAGTTAAAGCCAAAGATCTGGGCGTACAGCTTTTATCAGAGACGGAATATCTGGCGCTGATTGCCTAGAATCTGTCCGTAAAGAGCTGTTTTGTTTTAATCCCGCTCATGAGATTTGTGGGATTCTGTTTAATGCCCCTTGAGGGTACTCTTTTTAGTACTCGCTTGACGGGTGTTCTTTTCAGTCCCCGTGCTTTGCAAGGAGAAGTTCCTTTGTGATATAATTTGCTTGTAGAAAAGACAGGATGATTAATTGCAAACTACTAATCCCGCCCAAAAGATTTGCGGGGCTCTTTATAGTACTCGCTTGACGGGTGTAAGTTTCTTCACGAAATAATTTGCTTGTAGAAAGGACAGGGTGATTGATTGCAGACCACTAATCCCGCCCAACAGATTTGCGGGACTCTTTTTAGTACTCGCTTGACGGGTGTAAGTTCCTTCACGAAATAATTTGCTTGTAGAAAGGACAGGGTGATTGATTGCAGACCACTAATCCCGCCCAACAGATTTGCGGGACTCTTTTTAGTACTCGCTTGACGGGTGTAAGTTCCTTCACGAAATAATTTGCTTGAAAAAGCACAAGCAAATTATTTCTAAGTCACTAATCATTGCAGGTTATTTGGGCGGGGCGAGAAGAAGACCAGCCTTGGCGACATTCTCGTGAGGAACTTCATCAATGAAGATAAGAATCGCCTCAGGAGGTTTGTTGGCCTCTTTGCTGATCACCTCAGTGACGCCTTTACTTATTTTTTGTTTCTGCTCTTTGGTGAGAGTTCCTGCAACCCGGATGCTGACATATGGCATAATAGCTCCTGTATATATGTGAGTGTGTGTGAATCTTGAAGTGTATTGTAGCAACATTATGTAGACGAGAGGTAAATGTACTCACTTTTATACCAGGAAAAAAGGAAATAATTTAATTATGAGGTTCGTATGCATATTCTCGTGACCGGAGGCGCAGGCTATATCGGTAGTCATACCTGTCTTGAACTTTTGGATGGTGGGTATCAGGTGACCGTGGTCGATAATCTTTCCAACTCCAGCCGGGAGTCGCTCAGCCGGGTTGAGGAGCTAACCGGCAGGAAGGTGACTTTTTTTGAGGTCGACCTGCTTGATCAGGAGGCTCTAACTGAAGTCTTCGCCGGCAGTGAGCAGAAAATTGACGCAGTGATCCATTTTGCCGGTAAAAAAGCAGTTGGTGAGTCGGTGGAAAAACCACTGCTCTATTATCGCAATAATATTACCGGCACCCTGATCCTCTGCGAAGTCATGGCGGCCCACGGGGTGAAAAATATAATCTTCAGTTCATCGGCAACGGTCTACGGTGACCCGGCAACTGTACCAATTACTGAAGATTTTCCACTTTCCTGCACCAATCCTTACGGGCGGACTAAGCTGATGGTGGAAGAAATATTGCGCGATGTTCATACGGCGGATAAGAGCTGGAACGTCTGCCTGCTCCGTTATTTCAACCCGGTCGGTGCCCATAAAAGTGGTAGGATAGGAGAAGATCCCAACGGGATTCCCAATAATCTTGTACCCTATATCACCCAGGTGGCTGTTGGTAAACTGGACCAACTTTCTGTTTTTGGCGACGACTATCCGACCACTGACGGAACCGGAGTGCGAGATTATATCCATGTCGTCGATTTGGCTTTGGGCCATGTCCAGGCTCTTGACAAATTGCGACAAAGCCCGGGGGTGGTTGTTTATAACCTTGGCACCGGCAAAGGCTATAGCGTGATGGAGATGATCAGAAGTTTTGCCGAGGTAAGCGGGCAGGACATTGCCTATCAGATTGTAGGTCGCCGGTCAGGAGATATTGCTGCCTGTTATGCCGATCCGGCTAAAGCATTTCGCGAACTTGGCTGGCAGGCTCGGTATGACCTGCGCGCGATGTGCGAAGATTCATGGCGTTGGCAGAAAAACAACCCTGAAGGATATTGATCTCGATCTTCTTTCCACCTTTCATGCATCCGCGGTTAATCGACTCGGATGCATGATTGACTTTTTACTCCCCCACCCATTGTCTCCCTGTTTGCCTCCCGTTTGCCGGGATTACTTCAATTGTATCTCTATATAGTAGCTGAGTATGTGGTTATTCCTGGTCCGTTTGGTTTCTCTTTGATGAGCTTTCAAGGGGAGTGTGCGAATTGTGCTTGTAGCTTTTATTTTGTCGAATGTTTGTACTGATTGCCGATAAAATGACCTTGCACTTCCGTTTGCGCAATGGTATTTATTTTCAAAATTAGAATGGAGGCACTGTTTGCACAATGCGACTAGTTGAGTGTTCGACAATGATTTTTGGCTGTGGGAATGTCATTATGGGCGATGACGGCTATGGCCCCGCCGTAGTTGACATGCTGAATGATCACTATGCTCTCCCTGATGCTCTTCAGGCAATAGATGTAGGCACCTGTGTGCGAGAGTATCTTTTTGATTATCTCTTAATGGAGGAAGGCCGACCCAAAAAAATCATTATTCTTGATGCAGTCGATTTTCCGGATCGTTCTCCCGGTGAGGTATTTCAAATCCTGCCAGCGCAGATTCCAGCCAAAAAAATCCATGACTTTTCTCTTCATCAGTTTCCCACCGTAAATTTATTGCAGGAACTAGAGCAGCACACCGGTATAGAAGTGCTGATACTCGCAGCGCAAATCGAATATATCCCGGACGAAATCTCTCCGGGGCTCTCTCCTGCCATGGTCCAAGCTGTTACACGAGCGTGTGAAAAAATATCACAAATTCTTTCTCTTAATGTCAAATGAGGTGACCTTGTATGATGTATGAATTTAAAGTCAGCGAGCTTGCAGAAGAATTTGGGGTTCATCGAAATACCATAAGGAACTGGATCAATGCCGGGACACTTGCCGCCAAAGAAGGCCCCGGTCGCAAATATCTTATGAAATTTCATGATTACCAGAGACTCTGCGTAAAATTTGGTCGTGAACCCCATGTCCATCCATCCAATCATGTGAGTGCAAAGGCCCTCGGCGCTCTTGAAGAGACAGACAGAGAGCCGCTGCTTATTAATGGCATAAAGAGCGAGATTGCCGTTGATCCTTCCTGGGGTGATTCCTGCCTAACCTGCGGGACCTGCGCCAGCGCCTGTCCAATATCCGGTGTTGATGGTCTTGATCCACGCAAGATTGTGCGGATGGCGGTCCTCGGAATGGATAAAGAGCTGGTTGCATCAAGCTGGCCATGGAAGTGCACCATGTGCGGCAAGTGCGAGGAATCGTGCCCGGCTAATATTGAGATAGTCGCCCTGATGCGCAAAATAAGAGGGGCTAGAAAACGAGCGGAAGTTCCAGGCCCCATTCATAAAGGCGTCACCATGTGTCTTGAGCGGGGCAACAACCTCGGCATCCCTAAAGACGATTTTCTTTTTTTGTGTGAAGAGCTTGGTGAAGAACTGGCGGCGGACTGTTGTCCCGGTTTTAAAACACCAATCGATGTTCATGGGGCGCGGGTATTGGTGACGGTAAACTCGAAAGAGCCGTTTGCCGAGCCGGACGATATGAAATGGTGGTGGAAAATCTTTTATGCCGCCGGCGAATCCTGGACCATCTCCTCGGAGAACTGGGAAGGCGTCAACTGGGGGCTCTTTTCCGGAGACGATGAGTCAATGAAAACGATTGTCGGGCGCATTGTCGACAACATGCGACGACTCAACTGTCAGGTTCTCCTCCTACCCGAGTGAGGCCATGCCTACTTTGCAACCCGGTCCGGGTTGAACAAATGGTATCCGGAAGCACTCAAAGAGTTCAAGATCGCCACCGTCTTTGATCTGCTGCTCGAATATATTGAACAAGGAAAAATCCAGCTGGATAAGTCGGTACATAAGATGCCTGTTACGTATCACGATCCATGCAACTATGGTCGCAAATCCCTGAAAGCTTTCGGCCAGGCGTATTTTGAAGAAGGTCGGACGGTAACCAGGGCCTGTTGTGACGATCTGCGCGAACTCTACCCTAACCGGAACGGCGCCTATTGCTGTGGCGCTGGCGGCGGGGCCTGGGCACTGCCCTACGGCGACGAAAGGGTTTTCTATGGACGGGTCAAGGCCAGGCAGATTTCAGAATCGGGCGCTGAGCTGGTTGTTGCCCCCTGTCATAACTGTCGGGATCAGATCATGAAATCGCTTAACAAAGAATATGATTTGGGTATTGAGGTCAAGTACCTCTGGGAGCTTGTTGCCGACGCATTGATTATGCCGGGTAAAAACGAGTGACTGAGAGCGCCGGGATGAATAAAAATGAAATATCCTGAAGTGTTGTAATCGATTGGGATATTACTGATACGAAAAATCGAGAGGAGACAGCTGTGATGCTGGATACAAAAAAAGTTGGGTCGGTACTGATTGTTGGCGGTGGGGTCACCGGAATGCAGGCGGCCCTGGATCTCGCAGATTCCGGATATTATGTTTACCTGGTCGAAAAGTCCGGCGCCATTGGCGGTGCCATGGCCCAGTTGGACAAAACGTTTCCGACTAATGACTGCTCGATGTGAATCATCGCGCCAAAACTGGTTGAGTGCGGTCGGCACTTAAACATTAAATTGATGACCCTCAGCGAGGTTACCAGAATAGATGGTATCGCCGGGGATTTTAAAGTGACAGTCAAGGAAGCTCCGCGTTATGTCGATGTCGAAAAATGTATCGCCTGCGGCAAGTGTACCGAAAAATGTCCGAAAAAAGTAGACAGCGAATATGATGCCGCCACCGGTAAGCGCAAGGCGATCTATGTCAAATATGCCCAGGCGGTGCCGTTGAAGTATCAGATTGACCCTGATGCCTGTATTCGTCTGCAAAAGCCTGGTGCCTGCGGTTTTTGTGAGAAAGTCTGTGACGCTGGAGCGATTAATTTCAACGATACGGAGAAAATCCACCAGCTCAATGTCGGCGCAGTGGTGCTCGCTCCGGGTTTTGAGGCCTATGACCCGACGGATGCCGGTGTCTGGGGTTTTGGTGTCTATCCCAATGTGATCACCTCGCTGCAGCTGGAAAGATACCTTGCCGCATCCGGTCCCACCGAGGGGCATCTGATTCGGCCATCGGACAAAAAGCCGGTGAACAAGGTCGCCTTTCTACAATGCGTCGGTTCAAGAGACGAGAATCTCTGCGGCAATGGCTATTGTTCCTCCGTATGCTGCATGTATGCAATAAAAGAAGCGGTCATTGCCAAAGATCATGTGCCGGGCCTGCAGACGACCATTTTCTACATGGATATGCGAACCCATGGCAAGGAATTCGATCTGTATATGGAGCGGGCTAAAGCAGATTCCGGAGTGCGCTTTGTCCGTTGCCGTGTGAACGGCGTCGAGCCCGATGGTTTGGGTGGCGATCTCCGGCTCAGCTATGTCAATGAACATGGGCGTCAGCTGGAAGAATTCTATGATATGGTGGTGCTCTCGGTCGGTTTGCAGACACCAAAACATGTATTGGAGCTGGCGCACACCGCGGGTATCAAACTGACTGCCAATAATTTTGCAGCCACCTCCGATTTTGCTCCGGTCCAGACTTCGCGCGAAGGTATTTTCACCTGCGGGGCAATCGCCGGACCAAAAGATATTCCCCAATCGGTTGTTGAAGGATCAGCCGCCGCAGCGGCAGTCGCCGATCTGCTGGCACCCGCCAGGTTTGATCTGACCACCGAAGCCACTTTTCCGCAGGAAAAAGATGTCTCAGGCGAAGAGCCGCGCATCGGGGTCTTTGTCTGCCATTGCGGATCAAATATCGCCGGAACGGTTGATGTCAAGGCGGTTGAGGAATATGCGGCGACGCTGCCGGATGTTGTCTATGTGGAGCGCAATCTCTTCTCCTGTTCCCAGGATACCCAGGAGATGATTACCAAGCGTATCCGGGAACAGAACCTGAACCGGATTGTTATTGCTGCCTGCACCCCACGTACCCATGAACCATTGTTTCGCGAGACGCTGAAGGCCGCCGGGCTCAATGAGTATCTGGTGGAGATGGCCAATATCCGCAATCACAACTCCTGGGTGCATACCAATAATCCGAAAGCGGCGACAGCAAAAGCGAAAGATCTGGTGCGGATGGCTGTTGCCAAGATAACTTTTGGCGATTCCTACAGACCCATTTCGGTGCCGATCACCCAGAAAGGCCTGGTCATCGGTGGCGGTGTCGCTGGTATGACCGCTGCTCTCAATCTTGCTGAACAGGGTTTTGAGGTGCATCTGGTAGAAAAAACCGACACTTTGGGTGGAAATGCCCTCAATCTCAAACATACCTGGTCGGGGGAGCATGTCCCGACACAGCTAGCAAAACTGATTGATAAATTGATTGGCAATGACAAGATCCTCATCCACAAGGAATCCATGGTGACTGCGGTGGAAGGTTTTGTCGGTAATTTCCGCTCAACAATTTCCTCTCGACACGGAGAAACCAAGGTTATCGAGCATGGTGCCGGAATTGTTGCCACTGGCGGTGATGCGTATGTCCCCACCGAGTATAACCATGATTCGATAACCGGAGTTGTTACCTCGGTCCAGTTCGATAAGCTTTTTGAACTGAAAGAACAGCATGTGAAAAAGGCCAGACGATTTGTCTTCATTCAGTGTGTAGGTTCCAGAGAAGAAGGCAATATGTACTGTTCCAAGGTCTGTTGTACCCATTCGGTACAGTCGGCTATCGCCCTGAAAAAAGAAAAACCCGAGCGCAATGTCTATATCCTCTATCGGGATATGCGCACCTATGGTCAGCGGGAGGCCCTGTATAAACAGGCAAGAAAGCTCGGCGTTATTTTTATCAATTACGAGCTGCACGGAAAACCAAAGGTGACGCAGAATGGTTCGGCCATCGATGTTGAGGTCTGGGATCATGTACTGCATCGCCCGCTGAAGATTGAAGTGGACATGGTCATTCTGGCCACCGCAATTCGTCCGCAAGGCGATGCTGCGGAACTCGGCAAATTATACAAGGTTCCCGTTGATAAACAGGGATTTTTCCAGGAGGCCCATGCCAAACTCCGGCCGGTTGATTTTTCGACCGACGGTATGTTTGTGGCCGGACTGGCCCACTATCCGAAACCGGTTGAGGAGTCCATTGCCCAGGCCCTGGCTGCGTCGGCAAGAGCCGCAACGATATTGTCCAAGACCCATATCTCGCTCGATGCAGTGAAAGCGACCGTAGATGAGGACTATTGCGACGGCTGCGCCCTCTGTGTCGATGTCTGCCCGTACAACGCCATTACCCTGGTTGAAAAACCGGGTATAGCGGGCGAAGTTGCCGGCAAAACGATCGTCATCAACAAGGCGCAGTGCAAAGGCTGTGGGTTGTGTCAGGGTACCTGTCCCAAGCGAGGTGTGTACGTCGCCGGATTTACCATGAAACAGATCAGCGCCCAGATTCAAGCGGCGCTCGCGGTATAACTTTTAAAGTGAGAAGGAGTTCGTAACATGAGTTTTGAGCCTAAAATTGTTGCCTTCTGCTGCAACTGGTGCTCCTATGCCGCAGCTGATCTGGCGGGAACGGCCAGGATGCAATATCCGCATAACGTGCGGATAATTCGCGTAATGTGCTCAGGGATGGTCCATCCGGAATTTGTCATGGATGCCTTATCCCAGGGCGCAGACGGGGTCATGGTCCTCGGCTGACACCTCGGCGAATGTCATTACCTGGATGGTAATTATAAAGCAATGACCCGGTCCAACATGATTGTCGAATTGTTGGAAGATTTTGGCTACGAGGCCGATCGATTCAATTTGACCTGGGTTTCGTCGGCGGAGCCTGACAAGTTTGTTGCGGCGGTCACTGAGATGACCGCGCGTATCAAAAAATTAGGCCCGGTTAATGGTCAGGACGCCTCGGTGGCATAAAGGGAGGAAGATATGGGTATAACGACTGCAATGGAGTGGTTGGGATCCTGTTCGGGGTGTGAAATTGCCATTCTGAACATCGGGGAAGATCTTATTCCGATAATCACTGAGGCGCTGGATATTGTCCATGCACCGGTTTTGATGGATCATAAATATTTCGGCCAGTGTGGCGAAGGAGTGGTTCTGAGCATTCCGGATGCGGTGGTCGGGATCGTCACCGGTGGGGTGAGCAATCATGAACACCTAGAAGTGCTGGAAGAAATGCGCAAAAAATGCAAGGTGCTGATTGCTCTTGGCACCTGTGCGACCCACGGCGGCATTCCCGCGCTGATGAACGGCCAGGACCGTCAGAAGAGCTGGGAGGAAATATACCAAACGGAGAGTACTGATCCTGGCGCTCAAGTGCCGAATGTTGAAGTGCCGGCACCGCTTGATCGGGTCTATGCCTGTGACGAGAAGGTTAAAATCGATATGCAGCTGCCCGGCTGTCCGCCTAATCCGGCGCTGATTGCCGAGGTTATCATGTCACTTGTCGATGGCCGTGACCCGGTTCTTCCCGGCAAAAGTGTCTGCGATACCTGCCCAACCAGGCGCGAAGGAAAAGGTGCAGTGGACAAGGTGAAACGATTTATCACCAATGCTGATTTTGTACCGGGGACCCCTATTGATGAGATGCGTTGTCTGCTGGAACAGGGCTATTTGTGTCTTGGCCCGGTCACCGCAGCCGGTTGTGCCAAGCGTGGCGCCCCGGCCTGTATCAGCGCCAGAGTGCCATGCCGGGGCTGTTTCGGGCCGGTACGCAAAGACGGCAACCAGCTGCTTGATATGATGAATGCTCTGGCAAGTAACGGTATTGACTATAAATCGGTTGTTGACCGCCGGTCGATACTACGATTTTCAGGAGCCCACGGAAAACTGCGACCGGTTAACAAACCGGTGGTGGAGGAGGAATAAGATGGGAAAAGTAATAAATATTGCACCGGTAACCCGCATTGAGGGACATGCCAAGATTGCCATTCATTTAGGCGATGACGGCAATGTACAGGATGCATTCCTGCACATTCAGTCTCTGCGCGGGTTTGAAAAATTTATTGAGGGGAGGGCTGCTGAAGAAGTGCCCCGTATTGTCAACCGAATCTGCGGTATCTGTCCATGGATGCATCATCTGGCCTCGAATAAGGCAGTCGACGGTGCCTTTGGCGTGACGCCCACTTTAACGGGTCATAAGCTGCGGGAGATGTGTCAGATACTGGCACATATTAACGATAAAATCCTGCATTTTTTCTTTCTGGCAGCACCGGATTTTGTGTTGGGACCGGATGCCGATTACTCGGTGCGTAATGTTATTGGTTTGGTCAAGGCAGCACCGGAACTGGCAACTAAAGTGGTCAAAATGCGTCAGCTCGGACAGATGATGCTGGACAAGTTTGCCGGTAAAGCCATTCATCCCATTGCCGGGGTAGTGGGAGGTTTTGCCAAGCCGATGGTCGAGGCGGAGAGACAAGAGCTGCTCGAAGGAACCAGGACGCTGCTTGATTTCTCCTTGTATGCCCTGGATTACGCGATTAACAATGTGTTCAATAAATACATGGACGTCATTGGCGATCTTGGCGTGATAAAAACCGGCTTTCTCGGGATGGTTGATGAGAAAGACGGTGCGCTGCGACTCTATGACGGCAAGCTGCGACTGATGAAGGCCGATGGCAGCTCTGTCGATTTTGCCGGCGAAGATTATCTCAACTATCTTGGCGAGCACGTCGAACCCTGGGGCTATTCGAAGATGCCCTATGCCAAATCCTGGAGCGAAGGCTTTAACATGGATCTGGCCGCACCAAAAGGGATCTATCGTTCCAACACGCTGGCAAGAATCAATGTCTGTGATAAAATCTCTACGCCAAGAGCGCAGGCGGCCCTCGAAGAGTTCAGGAGTTCCTTTGGTCGTCCGGCCCAGCAGACCCTGCTGTACCATTATGCAAGGCTTATTGAGATGGTCTATGCCTGTGAGCGGACGATAGAGCTGCTCGAATGGGAAGGTATTACCGATACTAATGTTCGGGCCAAGGTCGAGCCGAAAGCCGGCCGAGGGGTTGGGGTGGTTGAAGCGCCGCGAGGGACGTTAATTCACGATTACACGACTGATGATAACGGCTGTATCACCAAGGCAAATCTTATCGTCGGCACGACTCATAACATCGCGCCCATGAATATGAGTGTCAAGCAGGCGGCGACCACACTTATTAAAAACGGGATCTATAACGAGGGACTGCTGAATCAGGTGGAAATGGCGGTGCGCGCCTACGACCCCTGAATGTCTTGTGCAACCCACCGCCTGGATGGCGGCATACCAATATCTGTAAGTATCATTGATAAGTCAGGAAAAGAGATTGATCGGATAGTCAGCTGAAATCTCAGAGATGTCACCTGCGGATGAAATAAATAATACTGATCGTAGGTGGCATCAGATTCTGAGATTGTTTTTGTTTTTTTTGGCCGATAATGTAGTATATACTGGTAACTTATTTTCTCCTCTATACAGGAATGGGAATATTAGTGCAGGAGGCGACAATGCCAAAAACACGAAGAGTACAGGTACGAGCGGAAAATCCCAGTGGTGCATGCGGTAAGCTGGATCACATGACTATTGATGAATTGAAAGCACGAGCTGTTGGAGATGATTTCGACGGTACGTGTCCTGCTTGTGGCAAGTTTCATTTGAATCAAGCTGAAATCGAGAAAATAGAAAGCGAAAGAGTAGTAGATTCCGAGAGCTATAAAATCATGAAGGACGAGGCAGAGGCTTCGGAATAATGTTTGGTCATCTTTCTGGAAAAGTTGCCTTTTTCCCAGAAAGTTATTTGGGGCAGGTGAAAGATTGCGTATTTTACCTGGGTTGTGGGGGATACTGAATGGAATCCGAGAAAGTGACCAAGGATATGGACATCCAGAAAGCACTACTAGCGAAAATACATAAACTCGTTGATCGTCCCATGCGCCTTATGGTGGCTTGTGGCACACAGAACAGGGCCATTCTTAAATATGGTCTGCGTGAGCTTTTGCCTGAAAAAATCGATCTTGTTGCCGGGCCCGGTTGCAGCGTCTGTGTTATGCCGGCTGGCCATGTCGATGCCTTTATCAAAGTCGCAATGCAGCCCAAGGTCATAACTGCTGCCTGTGAAGATTTGATTCGTGTTCCTGGCAGCAAAGAATCCCTTGGCTCAATATGGAAAAAAGGCGCTCGGATCGAAATTATCTCGTCGCCCATGGATGCCCTCGATATTGCCCGAAGGGAACCGGATTATACCGTCGTCTATCCGGCTGTAGGTTTTGAGGCCACTGCCCCGAGTGTTGCTGAAACAATTCTTGAGGCAGCGCGGTTGGGAATAGAAAATTTTTGTGTTATTCCCTCCATCAGGTTGTTGCCGCCGACGATCGATCTGTTGATGCTGGACCCGGATCTCAATATTCGGGGACTGCTCTGCTCCGATCATATCAACACTATTTCCGATACAGAAGCGTATACCGATCTGGCCAAAAAACATAATCTTTCCTGTTATATAGCGGGATTTGAGGCCGTCGAGATTCTAGAAGGCATCCTCAGCCTCGTCACGCAGATTCGAAACGGTGAGTCGGTTTTTGACGATACATCGGCCTTTATCTATTCTTCAGAGGATAATAAAAGGGCGAGGAAGATGGTGTCGGAGGTGTTTTTTGCCGTCGATACTGACTGGCGTGGTCTCGGCACCATAGAACAGAGCGGTTTTGTGATTCGGGACGAACTAGCTCTCTTTGATGCCACGAAAAGATTCAACGTCCGCTTTAAAGAGGGCCAAGAATCTTGTATGTGCCAGTGTAATGCTATAATTTCCGGCCGTGGACTTCCTCCGGATTGTCCTGCTTTCGGCATGGTTTGTACCCCGCAAACGCCAATTGGACCCTGCATGATATCCGATGAGGGTATCTGCTCCTCGTATTTTAAATATAATGTGCAGAGTAGTCGGAATATCGCCGGTCGTGAAAAAGATTCCGACTTATTTCCCGGTTAACGGGGTTGACAAACGGCTCGTCCCTACATTCTTTCTGCTGTGCTGAAGAAGGCAAAATCTGCAGTAATGTTTCTTGGTATCCTGGCGGAATCTTTACCTGGAAAGGTGCTGGCAATAAGGTGGCAACAGTGGAGTAAGTCAGAGACTATTTACACTAGTTCCGTGAGTAACAGAGGGCACGTCGATCTTGTATGATTGACGTGCCCTTTATTGTTTTTCGGCAAATTACGCCTTATAGTGACATCTGGCTTTGATACGTAAAATTAACGAACGGGAATAATAATGCACGTTAATGTCGCAAAGGAAAATGACTACCGGGGATTTGAGCAGGGACCGATCCGTCCGCCTAGCGAGGCGGGCAGTCTGCTTATCCGAATAACCCGTAATTGCCCCTGGAATCGGTGTACCTTCTGTCCTGTGTATAAAGGCAGTGATTTTTCTCTGCGCCCTGTTACGCATGTTCTGGAAGATATTGATCGTGTCCATCGCTATGTTGTTGCAATAAGAGAGTGTTCCTCCGAAGGTAGCAAGATCTCTCCGGCTGATATTGAACGATTTCGTCTGCTTGACGGAAAAAGTGACCAGGCTGCCTTGAATGCTGCACTCAGCTGGGCCAACGGCGGGATGCAGTCGATTTTTCTGCAGGATGCCAATAGTCTGATCATCAAGCCGGAACAGCTTCTTGCCATCCTGCATCATTTGCAGCATTGTTTTCCCTGGGTAAAGCGGATAACCTCCTATGCCAGGTCCCATACTGTTGCCCGAATAAGCGATGAGAATCTGCAATTGATGGCCGCGGCGGGGCTGTCGCGCATCCATGTCGGCATGGAGACGGGTTCGGATAAGGTGCTTACCCGGATAAAAAAAGGGGTGGATAAAAAAACGCAGATTATTGCCGGCCAAAAGATTAAACGAGCGGGAATGGAGCTCTCAGAATATATTATGCCTGGTCTGGGGGGGCGTGATCTTTCAACCGAACATGCCCTGGAAAGTGCCGATGCCCTGAACCAGATCAACCCGGATTTTATCCGGCTGCGCACTTTGGCCATTCCCAATCATGTCGAGTTGTATGCGGAATACAGTAAAGGAGATTTTCAAAAATTAGGCGATGTAGAGACAGCGCGGGAGCTGCTCGTCTTTTTTGAGGCCTTGACAGGGATTACCAGCACCATTAAAAGCGATCACATCCTCAATCTTTTCGAAAATCTTGAAGGGCGATATCCCCAGGACAAAGACAGGATGATTGGTATCATTAAGCGGTTTCTGGATCTGAATCCAACTGAGCAAATGTACTACCAGGTAGGTCGCAGGCTGGGTTTATTCAAAACCTTGGATGACCTGCAGACGGCATCGAAACGGCGCCATGTTGAAAATGCCTGCGCCCGTGCCGGTATCCGTCCGGATAGTGTCGATGAGGCGATCGACGAGCTGATGAAACGCTTTATCTGATGGTGTCGTAAAAATTCTCCATCTTTATTTAACATGTGCAGAAAAACACTGGACGTCTCTCGCGTCTCAAGAGGATAGAATGACCTTATACGATCGGCAATTAGAAAAAGACAACTGTGGCTTTGGCTTGATGGCCCATATGAAGGGGGAGGCCAGCCACAGGCTGGTGCGAACGGCTATCGCCTCTTTAGCTCGAATGTCCCACCGGGGAGGCATAGCCGCTGACGGTAAAACCGGCGATGGCTGTGGTTTGCTGCTGCAAAAGCCCGATAATTTTTTCCAGTCCCTGGCCAGAGAAGAGGGCTGGAATCTGGGTGGGAGGTATGGTGTCGGCATGCTCTTCCTCAGCCCGAACGATGACCTGGCGACGATAGCCAAGTGGGCCATTGAAGAGGAACTGGCGAGAGAGAGCCTGACCATTGTCGCCTGGCGCGATGTACCCATCGATCCGGATGTGCTCGGTGACTTTGCCTTGCAAACTCTGCCGCAGATCGTGCAGGTAATCTTTAATGGCCCTTTTGGCTGGGGATCGAAGGATCTTGAGAGGCGTCTCTATATGGTTCGCCGCCGGGTGGAAAAGCGGGTGACTGATGATCCTGACTTCTATATCGCCAGTCTATCCAATTTGGTGATCGTCTATAAGGGACTTTGTCAACCAGTCGATTTACCGTTGTTTTTCCCCGATCTGGCCGATATCCGGATGCAGTCGGCGATTTGCCTGTTTCATCAACGTTTTTCCACCAATACCCTGCCCAGATGGTCGCTGGCGCAACCGTTCAGGTATTTAGCCCATAATGGGGAAATCAATACCATCACCGGCAACCGGCAATGGTCGCGGGCCCGGTCGTATAAATTCAGGTCGCCGCTGCTGCCGGATATGGCTGAAGCCGCACCCTTCGTCAACACCACAGGTTCCGACTCTTCATCTCTTGATAACATGCTCGAGCTGTTTCTGGCTGGAGGGATGGATCTTTTTCGGGCGTTCAGGCTGCTCATTCCGCCTGCCTGGCAGAATCATCCCAACATGGACGAGGACCTTCGGGCATTCTACGACTTTAACTCCATGAATATGGAGCCATGGGACGGGCCGGCGGGCATCGTCATGAGCGATGGCCGCTTTGTCGCCTGCGGCCTTGACCGCAACGGGCTCAGGCCGGCCCGCTATGTGGTGACCAAAGATAACCTCATCACCCTCGCTTCCGAGGTAGGTATCTGGGATTATACTCCGGATGAGGTGCTGGAGAAAGGAAGGGTCGGCCCCGGTGAACTGCTGGTGATCGATACTCTTTCCGGCAAGCGCTGGACCTCCTGGGACATCGACAGGGAGCTGAAGAGCCGACATCCCTATAAGAAGTGGATGGAAAAATGTTGTCAAAAGCTGAGCTCTTTTGATTTGAATGAAGTACTTGCGACCGGGGCCAGATCTTATGACGATGACCGTCTCCTCTGTTATCAAAAACTGTTTGGCTATACCAATGAAGAGCTGGAGCAGGTTATTAAAGTGCTCGGCGAGACTGGACAGGAACCGATATCGTCAATGGGCGATGACGCCCCTATGGCGGTGCTGTCTTCCAGGGAGCGGAGTCTCTACGACTATTTTCGACAAATGTTCGCCCAAGTGACCAACCCGCCAATCGATCCCTTGCGGGAAAAGCATGTTATGTCGCTTGCCACCTGCATCGGCCGCGAGCAAAATGTCTTCGACGAAGCGCAGAGCCATGCCTACCGCGTGATGTTTCAGTCGCCGGTGCTTGTTTACAGCGACCTGCAGCAGCTTCTACAGCTCGATCAGAATCATTACCGTCATGTCATTTTCGATCTTAATTATGCGCCGGAAATCGGGCTGAAAAAGGCCATTGAAGAACTGTGTCAGACGGCCAGAAAAGAAGTGGCACAGGGTGCGGTGCTGCTGGTTCTGTCGGATCGTCATATTACTGCAGAGAGCCTGCCTGTTCCGGCAGCAATGGCGGTTGGTGCGGTGCAGCGGATGTTGGTTGACAACAATTTACGCTGCGATGCGAACATTATTGTGGAAACAGCCAGTTGTCGCGATCCTCACCATTTTGCCGTCCTTATCGGCATGGGCGCAACGGCGGTCTATCCCTATCTGGTTTATGAATCTCTGGCCCAACTGGTGGATAGAGGTTCGATGCAGGCTACTCTGCGTAAGGCTATCACCAACTATCGCCAGGGCATTGACAAGGGGTTGTTGAAGATACTCTCTAAAATGGGCATTGCCACCATCGCCTCCTACAGGTGTGCCCAACTTTTTGAGGCTGTCGGTCTGGCCGGCGAAGTGACCAGGCTCTGTTTTAATGGGGTGACCAGCCGCATTGAAGGTGCGGATTTTGCCGATTTTCAGGAAGACCAGCAGCATCTGGCCCGCTTTGCCTGGAAAAGGGCGCATAAACCTTTGGATCGAGGCGGGCTCTTTAAATATATCCACGGCGGTGAGTACCATGCCTATAACCCCGATGTGGTCGAGGCCCTGCAAAAGGCGGTGCGAACTGGGGAGTATGCCGATTATCGACGTTATTCCAGCTTTGTCAATAACCGACCAATCGCCTGTCTTCGAGATATGCTGCAGCTTTCAAAAAATACCGTCGCCATTGCTCTAGATGAGGTCGAACCGGCGGAAAATTTTTTTAAGCGGTTCGACTCCGCGGCTATGTCCATCGGTGCACTCGGCCAAGAAGCGCACGAGGCTCTAGCCATCGGTATGAATCGGCTGGGTGGTTTTTCCAATAGTGGGGAAGGCGGGGAAGACCCCGACCGCTTTGGCACCGAGCGGGTATCGAAAATAAAGCAGGTCGCCTCCGGGCGCTTCGGGGTCACCCCGCATTACCTGATGAATGCCGAGGTCATCCAGATCAAAATGGCCCAGGGGGCAAAACCGGGCGAGGGCGGGCAGTTGCCTGGTCATAAAGTGACGGCGCAGATTGCCGCTCTTCGCTATTCGGTTCCGGGGGTAACACTTATCTCCCCGCCACCGCACCATGATATTTACTCGATTGAGGATCTGGCCCAGTTGATCTTTGACCTTAAACAGATCAATCCTCAGGCGCGGATCAGCGTAAAACTGGTTTCTGAACCGGGCGTCGGCACCATTGCCACCGGCGTGGTCAAGGCCTATGCCGATCTGATCACCATCTCCGGCTATGACGGGGGAACCGGGGCCAGTCCGCTCACCTCGGTAAAATACGCCGGCAGTCCCTGGGAACTTGGGCTGGCCGAGACGCAGCAGGCCCTGGTGGCCAACGGACTGCGTCATAAAGTTCGGCTGCAGGTCGACGGCGGCCTGAAAACCGGTCTCGATATAATTAAAGCGGCCATTCTTGGTGCCGAGAGCTTCGGCTTTGGCACCGGACCACTCATTGCCCTTGGCTGTAAGTTTCTCAGGATCTGCCATTTAAATAACTGTGCGACCGGTGTTGCTACGCAGGACGAGACGCTCAGAAAAGAATATTTTGCCGGCGTGCCGGATATGGTGATGCACTATTTTCGGTTTATGGTGCAGGAGACGAGGATGCTCATGGCAGAATTGGGGATTGTTAGATTGACCGATCTGATTGGCCGGACCGACCTGCTTGAAGAGCTTCCCGGCATTACGACAAAACAGAGAAAACTGGTGCTGGGTCCCATTCTGGCAACGTGTCAACCACCACCGACCAGCAGTCTGTTTTTTAGTCAAGCCAATGTGCCCGCAGATCCGGGCAGGCTGAACATCCAGATAGAAGAGCGCTTCCGGGAGGCGGTCGAAACAATGTCGGGCGGGGGCGGCAGCTACGCCATCCGCAACACAGACCGGACGGTTGGGGCTCGTCTTTCCGGGAAAATTGCCGCCCTCCATGGCAATAACGGTATGAAAGATGCCCCCATTCATCTACTCTTTAACGGTACCGCCGGACAGAGTTTCGGAGCCTGGAATGCCGGCGGCCTGCATATGGTGCTGACCGGTGATGCCAACGACTATGTGGGCAAGGGAATGGCTGGTGGTAAACTGGTTGTTCGTCCTCCTCTGGGGGTCACCTATAAGAGTCACGAGGCGGTTATTATCGGCAATACCTGTCTTTATGGTGCCACCGGCGGCTGGCTCTTTGCGGCTGGACGGGCCGGCGAACGTTTTGCTGTCAGAAATTCCGGGGCGAAGGTTGTGGTTGAAGGCATCGGTGATAACGGTTGCGAGTATATGACCGGCGGTGTCGTTGCCATCCTTGGCGAGACCGGGGTCAACTTCGGTGCGGGGATGACCGGCGGCTTTGCCTATGTTCTGGACGAATTCGGTGCCCTTGCCTCGAGGGTGAACCCGGAGCTGGTCGACATTGTTACCCTCGAAGGCCAGGCGGTGCTGCAGGAGCACTTACGAGGAATGATTGACGCCCACCTGCAGGAAACGGGCAGCGAACGGGCCGAGCGTATTCTGACCGGTTATGATGGTCAATACATGAGTCTTTTTAGGCTGGTCAAACCAAAGACTTCCGATGTCGCGACCCTGCTCGGACATCGGGGAACCTCACCAAGAGAAACCCTGGCAGTTGTTTTTTAAGGAAGATGGCGTCATAAAAAGCTTGATCTCCTTCGTTGTAGATTTTTGGCTGGCTCCCGACATACTACTTGTATAGTCGGGAGCCAGCCAAAAATACTACGCCTCGCATGTCAAGTTTTTTATCTAGCCATCCCTGAGGTTAATTTTGACTTTTTAAGAGTTCATCAAGGAAAAATATGCGGCAGAATCTATTCCAGTTTATTGAGGTTGCGCGGGTCGATCCCCAGAAAAAGAGGATTGAACGGCGACGCCACGAGTTCGTCGAGATCTATCATCCGTTTCAGCAATCGCAGGTGCAGATGCAGGCGGATCGCTGCATTGACTGCGGTAATCCCTACTGCGAATGGAAATGTCCGGTCCATAATTATATCCCCGACTGGCTGCAGCTGGCCAACGAGGGACGCATTGTCGAGGCAGCCGAGCTCTGTCACCAGACGAACAGCCTGCCGGAAGTCTGTGGCCGGGTCTGCCCCCAGGACCGACTCTGTGAAGGCGCCTGTACGCTTAATAATGACTATGGTGCGGTGACCATCGGCAGTATTGAAAAATACATTGTTGATACTGCGTTTCAGATGGGCTGGCGTCCCGATCTGTCCAAGGTTATACCGACCGGCAAGCGGGTGGCGGTGGTCGGTGCGGGGCCAGCAGGTCTTGGTTGTGCCGATGTGCTGATCCGAAATGGTGTGCAGCCGGTTGTGTTTGACAGGCATCCGGAGATTGGTGGGCTGTTGACCTTTGGCATTCCAGCCTTCAAGCTGGAGAAAAAAGTGATGGAACTCCGGCGCAAGATTTTTACCGGCATGGGGATTGAATTTCGCCTGGGGGTAGAAATCGGTTGCGACCTCTCTTTTACCGATCTTCTTGACGAATACGACGCGATCTTTGTCGGAACCGGTACCTACACCTCCATGCGCGCCGAGTTGGCCAACGAAAATGCGCCAGGAGTGTATGCCGCGCTGGACTATCTTATCGGTAACGCCGATCGTAAGCTGGCCCTGCAGCGGGATCGGTATCCATATGTGGATATGGCCGGAAAAAGGGTCGTTGTTTTGGGGGGTGGTGATACCGCCATGGATTGCGTGCGGACGGCAGTTCGTCAGGGGGCAAGAGATGTTGTCTGTGTCTATCGGCGGGACAGGGCAAATATGCCCGGGTCGGCACGGGAGGTGCAAAATGCAGAGGACGAAGGAGTGCGTTTTCTATGGAATTTGCAGCCTCTTGCTCTTGTCTGTCGGGAGGATGGCCATGTCAGCGGGGTGCAGGTCGTCAATACCCGGCTCGGTGATGCCGATGAACGCGGGCGGCGAAGACCGGAGCCCATTGTCGGCACGGAGGCGGTCTTGGATGCCGACAGTTTGATTATGGCTTTTGGCTTCAGGCCGAGTCCGCCCGACTGGCTCCAGCCAAATAATATTGCCACAAATGACCGACAGCTTATCAAAGCTTCTTCCAGCAGCACATTTCCCTTTCAGACCACCAACCGGAAGGTCTTTGCCGGAGGTGATGTCGTGCGTGGTTCCGATCTGGTTGTCACCGCAATTGCCGAAGGACGCAGTGCTGCAGAAGCAATTCTTCTGTACCTGGATGTATAATCCCTGCTGGTAGCTTTTCTTCCGTGTTTTTTCGAATTGCTTGCCATTGACAGATATTTTCTGTCGTTTTGGAAAAATTCTTGTGTGCGCTGCAGATACCAGATAGTGTGATGCGCAAATTTCGCAGAGACACTAACCCCGGTGGTCGAGAGGCACACCGGGATTTTTCTCAATACCCCCTGAGGGTACTCTGTTCAGTGCCTCTTCTGAAGGGAGTGAACAGCTTGATAGAGATTGTTTTCTTGTAAAAAAAACAAGAAAACAATCTATAAAGTTCTATGGAGCGCAGGTATGAAAAAGATTGTTGTCGGTATCCTTTTACTCCTTGTTATTGCCGGTATTGGGGTGCCATTTGTAAACGGCCTGGTGATGAAAAAAATTGTCGAAAAATCTTTCGCAAATCTCAACAGCATGTATGCCAATACCGGCTCCGGCGTCTCCACTGAAATACTGCGCTACGATAGAAAATTTGGCTCAACGGAAATTGAGTGGAAATTAAAACTCGGAGCGATGAAAGCCATATATGGTATTGACGAAATAATTTTTGTTGACCGGGCGGAGCATGGATATACCGGTATTGTTTCGACAACAAGTCTTGAAAAAAATAAATGGTTTACCGATTTTGTCAGCCATAAACTTGCCGGCAAAAACCCTCTGGTTATTTCTACCGAATATAAACTTTCCGGTCAGATTAATTCAACCATTACCCTGGCGGCCTTTTCCTTGCCTTTAGAAGACGAAATAGTTGTAATTAAACCAGGTACTGCCATTTTTACCTGGGAGGAGGATTTGACCAGTTTTTATTCTGAAACATCCTGGCAAGGATGTTCTGTTGCAGAAAAAATGGCGGTAGATGGTATTTTCATTCGCTCTAATCTGGAAAAAATATCCACCTATCTGTGGGATGGTACTCTCTCGTACGGGATTGAAAAAGGACAAATTAAAGGGAGTAACGAACAGTTGCAGCTCGTTAATTTTAGAGGCGACTACAGTCTGGATATTGATAAACGGGAGAATACGGTATCGGTTGTGGCAACATTTGGTGTTGATAAGCTGAACGCTGGTGTAGAAAAAATCGATAACGGTTTTATCCGACTCGGTGTCATCAACATGGACGCTCAGGGGTTCGAAGAGTTTATTAAGTTATATACCCAAATGGCCAACACAATCTTAGATGACTTCACCGCAGCAGGCGATGATCCGGAAAAAATAAAAACGATTCTGCGGGATCAGATGGGGCGGACGCAGTTTCAGATGCTGACGGCATATGAGCGCTTATTGAAAAAAGGGCTGGAATTTCAAATTTCCGATCTCCAGGCCCGCCTGCCTGAGGGAGAGATACGAGGCGATGTGGTAGTAAGCCTGAATAAAGACATGACTTTTGCCCAGTTTATCCCTCTTCTGCAACAACCGAAATTGATACCGGATATTTTTTCCGTGTATTCCGATGTGGTTCTTCCGGCTGAACTTGTTGGCGATAACCCGATGTTTTTAGCACCGATATATCAGGGGATGCAAACCGGTTTATTTGTTAAAAATGGTGATGTTCTCACGCATAAGGCGGAGACCAAAGATGAAAAACTCTATTTGAACGGCAGTGAAGTGCAATTTCACTAAACCGCAATTACTTATGCCTCGTGTTATACAGCTCGATATGCGCGAACTGGGGGTTCTCTTCTCGAAAAACAGAGGATATGACTGGCGATCTTGTCGGTGTATTGCTAGGGCGGCATGGGGAGAACCAATCAATATTTGAGTGAGCGATGAAAAGACCAGTGGCTGAAATAATTGATGAGCAGGACATCTTCTCTTGCCTTGGCAGTGGTATTATCGCAATAGACACGTTCGGTGTTATTACTCACCTCAATCCATGGAGTGAAGCAAAACTGGCTCTTGCTGCAAAGGATTCTGTCGGCAGGAATATAGCAGAAATTCTCCCTCTTTTTTACCCATTGGCACGTCAGTGTCTTACCAGTGGAAAATTAATTTCCAGTCAGCATATCAGTCTCGACCAGGGGGCTCTTGTTGTCTCTGTCAGCCCGATATTGCGTGGTTCTGATCTTGTTGGAGCTGTTTGTAATTTCCAGGAACCAGACACTTCTGAATTGTCAGCCCGAAAATCCGACTCCTACCAGAAATTGAATTGTCAGCTCAAAACAATTATTTCTGCATCGTCTGACGGGATATGGGTATGTGACGGCAAAGGTGTTATTGTCTCCCTCAATGCAGCCTCGGAAACACTGAACGGCATACGGGCAAGTGAAGTAATTGGCCGAAATATTAGACAACTCCTGGATCGGAACGTTTTCGATCAATCTGTTACCAGCAAGGTTCTCGCCAGTGGGCAGCAGGAGACTATTGTCCAGCATATTGAAAAAACCAAGCGAACCCTACTCTGCACGGGCACTCCGGCACGTGACGTGGATGGCAATATTGCGCTGATCGTGGTGAATGAAAGAGATATGACCGAGCTGGAAAATCTACAGGGCCAATTTGACCAAAACCGGAAACTGACGGAGAAATACAAGGAAGAAATATCCGAATTGACTCTTCGGGAACTGGAACAAAACACCATTATTGCCGACAGCAAGGCAATGAAGTTTATTCTTCAAAAATCGCTGAAATTAGCCAATATCGGCGCGTCAAATATTTTGATATTGGGGGCTTCGGGCACGGGTAAAGGGCTGCTCGCCAAATCAATCCACAAGAACAGTAACAGAAAAGACCACCCTTTTATAGAAATAAACTGTGCAGCATTGCCTGAAAATCTTCTGGAAGCAGAGCTCTTCGGCTATGAGAAAGGAGCATTTACCGGTGCCGCTGAAACAGGTAAAGTCGGACTGTTTGAGCTTGCCCAGGGAGGGACCCTTTTTCTTGATGAAATTGGCGATATGCCTTTTGGTCTGCAGACGAAGCTGCTCAAATACCTCGATGACAAGAATTTCCGGCGTCTGGGGGGCACAAAGGCAATTAATGTCGAATGTGCAACCATCTCCGCCACCAACAGAAACCTGCAGGACCGTGTCAAAAACAACCTGTTTCGGGAAGATTTATTTTACCGGCTCAGTAGCTTTACCCTGGAAATACCGCCGTTGCAGCAACGCAGTGAAGACATCCCCGCTCTGGTTCGATTCTACCTCGAGAAATACAACCGGCAATATAACAAATCGATGCATATCAGCTCGGCAATGATCGGCATGCTGCAAAATTATTCTTTTCCAGGAAATACCAGAGAATTAAAAAACATCATCGAAAATGGTGTCGTTCTCAGTGACGAAACCAATATTGATGCCTTTCTTTTAGCAAGTATCCAGAACAACAGTAATTCGCTGCTCTCGTCAACTCTGCCTGTTTCCTTCTCCGCTCCGGTGGATTTTACCGATACCATGAACCAGCTGGAAAAGCAGCTCTTTATCGCATCCAGGCATCATTGCCGAACTACCCGGGAAATTGCCGATTTCCTCAATATCAGTCAACCGTCAGTGGTCCGAAAATTGAAAAAGCATGGGCTCTAGGACCCGCGTTGCTTGCTCCGAATCTACTTACGCTCTGATCTATGATCTGTTGGGATGATATATCGGAGAAACAACCAGGCCATAGGAGGCAATATTATGGCAAAGCTCCCGCAAAGGAGCAGGAATGTCTGTTGCACACCCCCCTGATCGGCAAGCCTGCCGATCAGGGGGCCTGTGCAGACGAAGCTGATGCGGAAGACGAGTGACTGGAGGGAGAGGATACCGGCTCGATTGGCGGAAGGAATTTCCTGCTGTGCATGGTTTAGCATCATAGGGGCGCGCAGACCTCGCATACAGGTCAGCAAATAGTAGAAAAGAAACCCCCAAACCCCACCAACCAGCCCAAGCCCCAGGTAGCCTGCAACTATCAAGAGCATGAACAGGAGTACCATCTTACGGTCTCCCAGTTTAAGATGACTATGATAGCTAGCCAGGGACGAAATTGCGACGCTCAGATTTGCTATAGCCCAGATCGGCCCAAACCAGGAAATGGGCACACCTCCATCCTGCATGTATGGCTGAATAAGCCAGACCGGATAGAAAGAGGCCAGCCCCATTATCACGTTAAAGAGGATGGCATAGCGCAGCCGCCTATTTTCCAGCAATGCGTAGCGGGTCGACTGCAGGGCCTCGGCAAAATGGCTGGTAGCTGCTTTGAGTTGCCGCTGGGGTTCGATCAGGGTGCGTGTCAGAAGTAAAGCCAATACCCAGACGACCACCTGAATCAGGAAAGGAAGAAGTGGCGCAGTTGCGTACAGTAAACCGGCAAAGATCGCACCGCAGGCTTCACCAATCTGTCCCAAACCGTTCATCCGGCCTTCATGACGGGCATAGTGTTGTTCTTCGTTGCTTGCCTTCAGGCTTTCGTACAAAAGGGCACTGTCCGAGCCACTGATGAAGGAGAAGGAAATCCCCAGGATAATCTCGGCAACGAGGACAAGGGCAAAGGAATCTGCAAAAGAATAGAGTCCCCAGCCTATGATTCCCAATAGAGAAGCGAGGTTGAGTGCGGCGCGGTAACCGATTCTGTCACTCAGGTAGCCGGAAGGATACTCCATAATTGCCATGGCAACGGAGTAAATCCCCTGCAGCAGTAAGATGCTCGTAAGGTTCAGACCGATATGATCTTTCCAGAACAGAGTGATAATAGCCATTGGAAACAGGCTCATCTTGAGAAACGAGAAAAGGTAAAGCTTTTTTATGTTGGAGTTGGTAGTGGCCATCAGTCAAAAATGAGGAGTACCGGGTCGTTTCCTGGCAGAATCATCTTTCTTTTTTGAGAAAATGTTTATTTTGCTGTATTTCGGGTGTTTTGTTGTACCTGTAATCAATACGGGAAATATATTTTATGTCAACAATTTACGAGGTGTTATGAGAAAAGCAGCGAAAGTCGAAATCATTATCGTGGGCAACGAGATATTAACTGGTGATATTTTAGATACGAATACAAATTGGTTGTGCAGTCTTGTGCATGGACGTGGTGGGTGTGTTACCCGGGTAACAATTATCCCGGATGTCCTTGAGGTTGTGTCGGAGGCAGTACGCGCTGCCGTCTTGCGAAAGGTTGATATCCTTTTTACCTCCGGTGGGCTGGGACCGACATCAGATGACTTAACCCTTCAGGCCGTGGCTGAAGGGACAGATCGTGAGCTCGTCCTGCATAGGCAAGCCCTTGAGCTGGTGAGGCAGCAGTATGATCACTTTTTTGAAATGGGTATCATGTCACAGGGAGGTTTGAATCCGGCTCGGCAAAAGATGGCCTGTCTTCCTCTCGGTGGGGAACCGCTTGTTAATCCTGTAGGGACCGCTCCTGGAGTTTTTCTGCAGGTAGAGCAAACGGCAATCATAAGCGTCCCTGGCGTACCTTCTGAACTGAAAGGGATTATTGAGCAATCGTTGCAACAATTTCTCGATAAGGCTTTTGGCGAAGGCGAGGCAATGTCACGATGTGTTGCCGTGGCATGTAACGATGAATCTCTTTTGGAACCAGTACTTATTCGCATAGTGGAGAAGTATCCTGAAATTTACACCAAATCTTTGGCTACAACTATCGGCGAGAACCCTGAGATGGATATTATCATGACTGTTTCCGGTATCGGTGAAAAAAAGATCCTTTTGGAACAAGCTTTTCAAGAGCTTTGCGATGGACTTGTTGGGCTTGGTTTTTCAATTACCCGAAAGACTGTGAAATCAGGTTTATAGACAAGTTGATCGGCATATTCTTCCACCAACAGCCAATGGACGCAAGAGTGCGGGTTCTGGAAACATCTTTACAGTTAGATCTATAAATCATATATATATAATATATGCATGAAAGCATATGCTTGTCAGCTTCCTGGGTAACGGCAACCTTATAGTAAAAGGATAACAGAGAGGTGCACGACGTTATTCCTCAAATTGAGAGTCTCTTGTCCAAATGAACAAACGAAATAATGGTGCAACTCTTGAACAGGATAAAGAATATATATTGCAGGAGCAAACGCGCCTGTTGCTGCAAAATTCCAAGACTGCGATAGCAGTCAATCTAAATATTGCCTTCCTCACTTATCTGGCAATCCCATCCCCGCAACAATTGTGGTTGTGGCTGATCATTGGCATATCAGGTCTCCGTCTTCTCTTTTATTCTTGGTGTACGAGCAAGAGAGGCCAATCGCTGCATTTTAAGACGATATATTTTAGTCTTCTAACCTTAATCACTGTGCAGGGGGTGACGTGGGGGGTTGCCTCAATTCTCTTGTATTCATCTGCTTCGGACCTTAATAAATTTTATATCATTGCGATAATCTGCGGCATGAGCGGTGGGGCAATTCTGACTCTCATGCCATCATTGTTGGCCTTTACCTGCTTTACCATTCCTACAGTAATACCTTTGGTGTTTGTTCTTCTGATTTCGCCTGATAAATCATTTAACCTTGCAGGATTGATGGGCATTGTCTTCATCATAGCTGTACATTTCGTTGCAAGACGTATTAATATTTCCAGTTCAGAACTCCTGCTATCTCATAGGCGTTTAGAGGTAACCGCTCGGGAATTGGCACAACATAAAGATCGTCTGGAGACATTAGTTGAGGATCGAACAAAAGAACTGCAGAACTCTCGTGAGAATTACCGGCGACTCACTGAGGAAATCAACGATGCAATTTTTGAGCTTGGTTCTACAGGCATAGTCAAATACATGAGTCCCGTAATTACTTTAATTCTTGGACACCAGCCAGAAAACCTAATAGGTATCCACTTTACAGAATTAGTTTATTCTGATGATCTACCAGTGGTTCAGGAGCTGTTCCCAAAAATTGTATCAGGAGACTTACGACCAGCGGACTATCGTATTCTCGACAGTACTGGAAAACCACACTGGGTGAGAACATCAAGTCGCCCGATTCTAGAGGGTGATAGATCGGTTGGTTTTCGGGGTGTGCTTACAGATATTTGTAACGAGAAGCAAGCAGAAAATGAAAAGGAGAAACTTCTGCAACGGTTCTACGAAAATCAGAAACTGGAAGCGATTGGCACACTGGCTGGAGGCATTGCCCACGATTTTAATAATTTGCTCATGGGGATTCAGGGTCGTACTGCTCTTCTGGCGGTGCATCTTGAATCTTCTGATCCTGATTGGGAACATATCAAGGCTATAGAGGAACACATTCGCAGTGCGACGAGCCTCACCGGACAATTGCTTGGTACTGCTCGTGGTGGGAAGTATGATCCAAAACCTATAGATTTGAATGAGCTGGTGACAAGCAGTTCAACTATGTTCAAACGAACCCGAAAAGAAATCAAGATTCACACAAACATGCCACAGACGCCGGTAGTGGCCGAAGTTGACAGACAACAGATCGAACAAGTGTTGTTAAATATGTATGTTAATGCCTGGCAGGCAATGCCAGGTGGTGGAGATCTTCACATGGAGTCCTCAATTGTTACTCTGGATGATTCTGACTGTGAACCGTACCAAGCATTACCTGGACGTTATACTAAAATTTCGGTTACTGATACTGGCATCGGCATGGATGAATCGACCCGGCAGCGGGTTTTTGATCCTTTCTTTACAACCAAGGCTAAAGGTCGTGGAACAGGATTAGGAATGGCTTCGGCCTATGGTATCATCAAGAATCACAATGGCTTCATAACGGTTTCCAGCAAACTGGGGCACGGGACAACCTTCAATATATATTTACCAGTGTCGGACAAAGCCACATACCACCAGAGTCCTGTGGATCCTACAATGAGAAGAGGTTCTGAGATGATTCTTCTGGTAGATGATGAAGAATTAATTCTCAATGTAGGAAAAGCCCTACTCGAAACACAGGGGTACAAGGTGATTGTTGCACAAGGTGGTGAGCAGGCAGTTGAATCTATGAAGAAGCAAGGTAAGGAGATTGACCTCGTGCTCCTTGACATGATCATGCCGGGAATGGATGGGAGTGTGACTTTTGACCGGCTTCGAGAATTGAACCCAACTCTGCCTGTAATTCTGTCCAGTGGGTATTCTCTCGACGGGAAAGCAAATCAAATCATTGACAGAGGGTGTAATGGGTTCCTGCAGAAGCCATTTAGCTTGTCTGAGCTTACCCAAAAAATTAGGAGGGTCCTTGATAAAGAGAGTGTGCAACGTTCGTAAACGTTCACCAGCACACCGAAGCGGTTTTGTCTTCGGTCTTTAAATGGAACACGCGTACAATTTAAAGATCTCTTGCTGCATATCCTTACGTTGTTGTTCAGAAGTCTGCAGGATTGTGATTGTGAGTCGCGACAGTTGGCGTAGTTGTTGTCCTGACTCGAGTGTACTCTTTGGGGGACTATGGTGGATAAAGACCGAAAAAAATGGGACTCCAGATATATTGAAAATCTGGGAGGTTCTGACCCTTCCTTGATCTTAAAGGAGTATTCAGGTCTCGCATCCTGTGGGAATGCCTTGGATATTGCCTGCGGAAACGGGAGAAACAGTCTCTTTCTGGCGAAACAGGGATTTATTGTGGATGCGATTGATATATCAACTATCGCAACAAAGCATCTGGCGGCCCGTGATCCGAATATACATGTCATCTGCCAGGATATAGATGACTGGACAATTCCTGTTCATCGATATGAACTCATTGCCAACATTCGTTTTTTAGATAGACGTCTGTTTCCCATGATTAAAGATGGTCTGAAGCCCGGCGGTGTGCTGATTTTTGAATCCTTTATTGATGAGAAAAAAGAGGAATATTGTCTCCGAAAAAATGAGCTGCTACACGTCTTTTCTTCATTTCACATCGTATATTACCAAGAAAAAAAATCGGACCATCCTGAGAAATTTGCTCAAATCGCCTCCCTTGTCGCTATGAAACAGACGTAGCCGCTTACCATACGGTACGCTCTTTTCTTTGGAGGTGGTAATGTGCAGCTTTATTGACTTTTATTATTACACTTCCTCAGGTTTAGTGATTCTTTCCTCGCAGAGGAGTACATGAATTTTCTGGCACATTTATATCTTTCCGGCGATTCTGATCAGGTGATGGTCGGCAATTTCATCGCTGACTTCATAAAGGGAAAAAAAGCAGAGTCCTACCAAAGAGATGTCTATCTAGGGATTCTGTTACACCGGGAAATCGACATTTTTACAGACCGACACCATCAGGTTGCAGAGAGTAAAAAAAGGCTTTGGCAAAGACACAGACATTATTCATCCGTTATTGTAGATATTTTCTATGATCATTTTCTGGCTAAGAAATGGCAGGAGTACAGTGTCATCCCACTGGAGGATTTTGCCCGTCATGCCTATTCCATCATACAACGCTTTGATGATTTACTTCCCCAAAAAGCACAACAGGTTCTTCCGCGTATGATAGCCAACAATTGGCTGGTTAATTATGGCAAGCTGGAAGGGATCAACAGGGCAATGCAAGGCATGGCAAGACGAGCCTCCTTCCAGTCAGAAATGGCTAGCGCCATAGAAGATCTTGAAAAGGATTATGAACAATTTGAAAATGACTTCAGTAAATTTTTCCCCGAACTTGCAGCCCATTCTAGAACCTATCGCCGTAAACTAGAAGATACTCATTTTCTTCAGTAAATTACTTCTTTTTCGGGGAGAACTGCAACTTGATTTTATGAGTTAACACACGCGGATTGATGGAGACCATTAAAATGCCAAGCAGGGTCATGCCGCCGCCAACGACCAGTCTCCAGCCAAGTTCGTCCTCAAAATAAAAAACACCGAATATCGAGGCAATAATAGGGGCCAGCAAAAGTAGGGGTGTTACAGTTGCAACCGGATACCGACCCAGAAGAGAATAGACAATACCGTGCCCGACGACAGAAGCAGCCACCGCAGAATAGAGCGGAGACCAAAAATCAATCAGCTGGGCCTCCCTCAGCAGTTCCATCTGTCCGGATTCAAAGATCAGCGACAAAACCAGGAGCGAAGGCATAGCTGTCGCGGCTATCCATGCCTGCAGTCTGAACACGCCGAGATTGGGGCATTGCCGCATCAGGATCGTAGCAACAGCCATGGCCAGAGCTGCACCTGTGACCCACATAATGGCATCCAGGTGATTGAACACAATCGGATCAAAGCCAATCACCATCACGCCCAACAGGGCGATGGCAATAGCCAGTATCCGGATGAATGATATCCGCTCCTTCAAAAAGAGGGTTGCTAAAATGGCAGAGAAAGGAACATAAAGCTGGGTGGTAATGGCTATGGATGCGATATTGCCGCCGGCATTCAAGCCAGTGAAAATCATACCAAAATGAACAACCCCCAAAAGGAAAGCTACTCTCAGCAGGGGCTTCATATAGCCCGGGGCCGGTTTTAACCAGGGAAGCATGAGGAGCAGCAGAAACAAAAAGCGTATACAGGTAAAAAAGAGCGGCTGAAAGTGGGCAGCCCCGATTTTTCCGGCTATAAAGTTGAAACCCCAGGCGAAATTAGCCAGCAGGGCAAGCAATAGATCAGGTCGGCTCATTATTTGTGCCTAACGGGGTTGGTTTGAGGACAATTGTTTTTGTACTAATTTGAAATAGATCCCATTCTGGTTTTTGATCAACTCATCATGATGTCCTTCTTCAACTATCTCTCCCATGTCAAGCAGAATGACGCGATCAGTGCCTTTGACTGTTGACAGGCGATGCGCAATGATGAGTACTGTTCGGCCTTTCATCAGGTTATTCAAAGCTTTTTGCACAAGATCTTCACTTTCGGCGTCAAGGGCACTGGTTGCTTCATCGAGGATCAAAATACGCGGGTTCTTCAGCATTGCCCTGGCAATAGCGACCCTTTGTTTTTGTCCACCAGAAAGCTGCACCCCCCGCTCCCCGACCAGGGTTTCATAATTTGCTGGAAACTCTTCAATAAAACTGCTGGCAAAAGCTAATGCAGCGGCTTGCTTTATTTCTTCAAGGGGGGCATCGGGCTTGCCATAGGCAATGTTTTCCCGGATTGAAGTTGACATCAAGATAGGCTCTTGTGAAACTGTTCCAATCTGGCTTCGGAGCCAGCTTGCCGAGAGATCTCTTATGTTTGTCTCATCAATGCAAATTTTTCCATTATCAGGATCATAGAGCCTCTGGATCAGCGCGGCAATTGTTGATTTACCGCTTCCGGATTTTCCCACTAAGGCAACGGATTCGCCTTCCTTGATCTGTAAATTGAGATTTTGAAATACATGATAGTCAGGTCTGGTCGGGTAAGAAAACTGAATATTGCTGAGTGTTATGTCTCCTTTTATCCGGCCAATTGTGATTCCTTTTTCATTTGATATTGCCGGGGTTCTGTCTAAGATCTGGAAGATTCTGGAACTTGCTCCTGCAGCATTCATTAAATCCGTCCAGAGCCCTCCCAGGGAACTGACAGATATAGCAACTGTCATTGTATATAGAATAAAAGCCGAAAGGGTTCCTATGGAGAGCTCTCCCTGAACAACCATTCTGCCCCCCAGCCAGAGTATCAGGACTATTGCTGATGAGCCGAGTAACGAAACGGTTCCGGAAAAGTTTGCAATCAGTCTTATCTTTCTCTTTGCAATAGCCAATGCTCTATCTAATGCCTGAAGAAATCTTTTGTTTTCGAGAGGCTCTGCTGCAAACGATCGAACAATGCGAATATTACTGAGTGACTCCTCGGCGACTGCACTGGCATCACCAAGAGAATCTTGCACTTTACGGGAAATTTTTCGGACCTTGCCGCCGAAGCGCGCTACCATCCAGGCCAGGGGAGGGAGAAAAATAAAGAGAAAAATGGCTAATTTCCAGGCTGTATAAAGCAGGAGAACCAGGCCGCCAACGGCACCGGCTAAATTCCGCAAAATCATTGATATGTTGACACTCAGCGTATTTTGTAAAACAGTGGAATCCGAGTTGATTCTACTCATTAAATCTCCGGTTTTCTGGCCGTCAAAAAAAGCTATTTCCTGCTCTAATAATGCCTCGAAGATTCGATAGCGGATTCTTTTTACCGTTCGCTCGCCGGCTAAGGTGAAAAGATAGTATCGAAAAGCTGTGGCAGTTGATTGGATTAGCAGGAATAGCAGCATCACTATACCCATTTGATTAATCAAAACTATGTTTTTGGTCGATACGGCTTCATCGATGGTAATGCGCACTGCCTGGGGAAAAGCCAGCAGAACGAGCGAGCCCAGCACTAAAAAAATAGTGCCATAAAACAGGAATTTGCGTTCAGGATAGGCAAAACGCAACAGCTGTTTTAATTCTGATCGATTAATGGAGTTTTTCATAAATGTTCCAGGGGGAGATTTTAGCTTAAATGTCCTTTACTCTACCCAAGATAGCCACTTTTTTACTTCTCGGTACGTATATTAAAAAGCAAGACTCAATAGCACGAGCTGGATATTCTGCAATGATGAATGATGATATGTTGCAAAAATAGTAAGCAGATGCTCACATGTAGTTGGAGTGATGGTGATTTTTTTTTGGCAGTGTCGGCACTACTCTGGAGGTTTAAAAGAGGTGCATTGCCTCATCTGTTCTCTTCCAGCTGCCACGGAGTTTGCGGTGGGTTTAGCCCCGTCGTAACTGGCCCGCATCCGGATTTTGACGCTGGGATCGGCCACACTGTCGAAAAAAAATCCTCCCTTCTCATTCCAAAACAAGGCAATCTGTCGCTTGGTCAAATCCGCGGACCAGCTGAGCCATTGCGGGTCATGGCTTGCCCGGTAGAGCTCAAGCAGGCCGGCCACAAGATATGTGTAGTCGCTTAGCTGTCCGGCCAGTCCGGCTTCCTCTTTTCGGTAGCGGCGCAACAAGGTGTTGTTCGTATCGTCGTAAAGACTTTCTTTAACAAAGGTTGCTGTTTGTAGAGCCGCAGTGAGAAGTTGCGGATCTTGTAGAATCCTGCTGCCCCGGGCCAGGGCTCCGATCGCCATACCGTTCCAGGCGGTGATCACCTTGTCGTCGAGATGCGGGCGCTGTCGCTGTTCACGTGCCTTGAAGAGCAGTTCCTTTGAGGATGCAAGACTTTTGCCAATGTGTTCTTTTGTTACCTTTACATCGGCTGCTATCGCCTCGTTGTTCTGGGCTCGGTACAAAATATTCCTGCCGGTAAATTCTGCCATGGGGTCCTGTTCCACATTACCGCTTTTCTTAACCCCGAAACCGGCATTGAAAATGGCAGCAGCCTGTGCACCCAGTTTTTTGACAATATCTTCTTTAGTCCAGAGATAAAAAGCACCTTCACTGTGTTGCCCTGGACTATAGGGATTATCACTGTCGGCATCTTCCGCCGAATAAAATCCGCCGGCCGGGTCACGCATATCCCGCAGCAGATAGCCAAAAATCTCACCTGCAGTCCGGGCATATACGTCATCCCTGGTGATTTGAAAGGCATCAAGGTAGGAGTCGGCCAGCTGCGCCTGATCGTAGAGCATTATTTCAAAGTGCGGCACGAACCAGTTCCCGTTGACCAAATAGCGATAAAATCCACCGCCCAGCTGGTCATGCATGCCGCCGTCAGCCATTTTTCGCCTTGGAAAAAGCTTCTTCTCCCCAGGGATACCAGTCCACCGGATTGAAGGGATGTTGCAGCAGATAGGGGCTATGTTCCTTGATCAGGCGGTTTGCTTTTTCTCCTGTTTTCAGAGGGCTTACTGGTTGGTGTATATCCTACAGTGTGGAGCCGGTTGGCGGAAAAGTCAATTTTGCAGCCGGTGGCAGCTGAGATGCAACCATGCTGTGTTTTAGGCATAGGCAGAGCCAAACTGAATGGACAGCGACAAGCCTGTCTTATGCACGTCGGTATAACTGACACAACATGTAATAATGGTTACTGTTTACACTGAGTGGCCGGAGTTACAGTGAGCCGCACGCCCAGGCAGGGGACTTTGGGTGATCCTTCACATACCGGGGAGGTTTCTGATGTTTGTCTTAGTGTTCGAAGTAGTCCGCAATATTTGCAAGCAAGCTGCACGGACAATGCGGCTTCCCTGGCCTGTTCTTTTCCTCCCTGTTTTTTTCGCCCTCATCCCTTGCCTCAGTCCTCCTTTGTCTGCTGCCGAAGCACCTCAGGCCGTAGTCCTGGAAATACAGGGCGCTATCGGCCCTGCCACAGGCGCTGCAACTCCGCTACCTGCAAACCTTGAGTGATATTTCAACCAAGGAGAATACCAACACCATTGTCTTCCCGTTCCCGGTGGAAATGATGCGGTCTATGGTTGGCAAAGGCGGGCAGCCTGAAAAGATGCAGGAAAAATAAGCTGTGCGTGGATGAATGCGTGGAGGAATAGAAGGCCCACAACCTCTCGTCTTGTATATTTCGTCTTGTCTTATTATGAGTAGAATGAAAAAACTCTGTATTTTGTGAGTATTGCAAGAGGAAGAAGGGACAGCATGAAAAAGAGAACGGTACAAGAGATTGAAAACTTCGTTGCAGAATATCAGCAGCAAAAAAGTATATCTACAAAGTGGGGCGTGCCGGTTGTCAGGTTTGCGACAGCCGGGGATCCGCTTTTTGGACAGTTAAAAACGGCGGTAAGTCCTACGCACGCGCTGCCGCAGGATTTATTGCCGAACGCCGGGACAGTCATTTCATTTTTCCTGCCTTTTCCAAAGTCTGTGGTTGCCACGAACAGCAAAGAGCATCTCAGCTCCCCTGAATGGGCTGTAAGTTATATTGAAACCAATGAACTGATTGCGCAACTCAGCCTCCGCCTGACAGAACTCTTTACTGAAGTCAGTGAAGAAGTTGTGAGTATTCCGGCTACTCACAACTGGATTAAAGAGAAACTGATCAGCAACTGGTCCCACCGACATGTCGCTGCAATTGCCGGACTTGGCCGATTTGGACTCAATAATATGCTGATTACCGATAAAGGGTGTTGCGGCAGGGTGGGGAGCCTGATTACCTCGGCAATGATAGAACCGGACGATCGCCCTGTTGCTGAAGCCTGCCTCTACAAATATGACGGCAGTTGCAAAAAATGCGTCCGTAAATGTGTCAACGAGGCTCTTTTCGAGGATTCTTTTGATCGGTTCAAATGTTATGACCAGCTATTGAAAAACGTAGAGGAACACAAATCTGTCGGCTATGCGGATGTATGCGGAAAGTGTCTGGCTGTAGTACCTTGTTCCCATAGCAACCCTGTTGCAATGAAGCTTGAGGCAAAAAGGGTGTCGTAGTTCTGCTGTGCTGCACTATACTCTGCAAATTTTAAAGGAATTAAGATGGCAAGTGAAACAAAACCTGTTGTTTCCTATGAGGAATCGCTGGCAATGCTCGACATACGGGTTGGACGGGTTGTCAAGGCCGAACTGGAAACTGGAACACATAAAAAAACGTACAGGATGCTGGTTGATTTCGGCAAATATGGCCAGCGAGTCAGTTATGGTCGTTTTACCTGCCATCCTGTTGAGGATGTGCAGGGCAGGTTGGTGCTCGGGGTTTTGAACTTTGCGCCGCGGCCAATGGGACCGGTTATTTCCGAGGTGTTGATTTTGGGGGTACAATACCCAAAAGCGGAAAGTGGCGAGGCCACCTTTGTTTCACCCGCAGTGGGTGCGAAAGTTGGCAGCAAGTTGTTTTAATGTGTACAAAGCGAGACCCGATCTGACAAATTTCACAAACTGATTTGAATCACATCTTACAGATCATCGCAAATGGTTGTCGATGTGGTGCTTGACAGTGTTGTGGTATCTTGCACATTGCCTAACGATTCGCCTAAAATGAACAGCAAAGATGCTTTGGAAGCATCTTTGATCTGCTATTATTTTTTTAAGTTAGGAAAATATTGCTTTTCGAAAGGCGAAGAAGTCCTTTATGTATTGTTAGGTATTTGAGGCACCTTATTGATTACCTTCACAGGAACTATACGTAACTTGCAGTTTTGCTTAAGTGGTTAACGCTTGCCACTAACTTCTCCCGGATATATTTTTCACAATTCCTGATAAAGATATTTCAGCTGTGATTGAATGAATCAACGATCGTTTTTCTGATGGTGAGGGGAAACAGGAAAAAATTAAAGGTCAGTTTTTGATTAATTGGTTAAGATTGACACTGAAAGTAGGAGATAGAGCACTTTGATGATAGCAAGTTTACTGATAACATACATTGGGTGAATGTTATCGGGTTAGAGGTGCAGCTATTTACCAGATTTTTCGTAAAAAATCAACTATTTGTCAAATGAAAATTCTATCAAAATTAATATTCGCCTTCCTTGTTGTTTCTCTTC
>CBDTUM010000004.1:0-102036 GCA_965363495.1 uncultured Desulfopila sp. | reverse complement strand
TCCTAGAATTAAGGTGTAGTCCCGGTAACTTTTTTCCGGTTGAACAGAGCACTCAGGAAGATCCCCGACTCGTACAGAAGAAAAAGAGGAATGGCCATTAATCCTGTGGCCACGAAATCACCGGCGGTCAGCAGAAATGAAAGGACCACAATCGCCATATAAAAATACATGCGTTTCCGGCGAAAATAGGCAGCTGTCACAAAATTGGCCTTGCCGGCCATAACCATTAGAAAAGGTATCTGAAAAGCGATGCCAAATGCTAAAATTGTCCGGGCTACAAAGGTAAGATAGAGCCCGATTTTGGGTAATGGTTCCAGCCCTGCACCGGCGTAACTCATAAAATAGCTCAGCATTTTGGGTAAAACCACGAAAAAGGCGAAGCAGGCTCCGCCACTAAACAGCAAGGTGGCCCAGAAGACGATGACAACAGCCAGTTTTTTCTCGTTTTTCCTCAGGCCAGGTGCAACAAAAATCCACAACTGATAGAGAACAACCGGCATACTGGCGATAACGCCGACCAGCAGAGCTAGTTTGATATAGGCCAGAAAGGCCTCGGGCAGGTTGGTGTAGACCATCTTGTAAACAAGTGGACTTGCCGCAAAGAGGGGTGAGATAAAAAATTCGGCAATTTTTTCGGCAAAAATATAGGCGATTCCGGTACAGACAATAACCGACAGGAATACCGTGATAAGCCTTTTTCGCAGCTCAAGGTGGTGGGGCCTGAAGAATTCGAGGCTTCTCTCGATAACAGGCAATGTGCTCTGCAGAGTGTTTTTTGCCATTATGGTCGATACTGCTTACTCTTCATTCTGTTGCTGTTTGAGCTTTGTTGCGGGCTCGGTTTTTGCCGTTGTTGCAATATTGTCCGGTAGGGGCTCAGATGCAGATGGAGGAGATGCATTGCCGGTCGTTTGCAGCAAATCTTGATAGGCTTTCGCCGCATTTTCAGCAGGTGGATTGACGCCGGTATCACTCTCCTCGTCTTTTTTATAGTTCGGAGAGTCGAGGAGGTCGCGTTTGAACGATTTCGCTGCTTCTTCAAGATTGGGTTTGATGTCGTCCAGCATGTTTCCTTCTTCTGAGAGGGATTGCTTAAGACCTTCAGCAGTTTTTTTCAGCTCCATAAGGCCTTTTGCAAGAGACCGAGCCAAGTCGGGAAGCTTATCCGGACCGACTACTATTAGAGCCAGGGCCAGGATAAGAATCATTTCAGGCAAGCCAATGCCAAACATAATGAAAACCTCAATAAATTAGCAAATTTTGGCCAGTCAAGCTGGGAGCAAGAGTATAATGTGTAAAGTACTAAAAACCGGATCGAGTGTACTCTGTTTTCAGTAGATCCGGCAGAGTGCCAATGTAAGGTATTTGGCGGGCAGTGTCAATGTCTGAACATTGGTGAAATCCCCGATTTATAGTGCATGGTTCCAAATAACATCTTGATTATGTTGCGATTAAACTTATCATAGAGATCCAAAAGTTATCAGAATATGATTGATTGACAAGAGGCCCCTACTTGACTATATTTGCGGGTTTGTCTTGTGCGCATGTGTCGTGGTGGAGTTATGGCTGACGATGCATCGATTATTTGAAATAATACTCTGAAAGGAGATGATATATGTCCAGTGTTGTAGTTGTTGGTACCCAATGGGGAGATGAAGGGAAGGGGAAGATTGTTGATCTGCTCACGAGGTACGCTGACTTTGTCGTTCGCTTTCAAGGAGGAAACAATGCCGGACATACCCTTGTGGTTGAAGGCAAAAAGTTTGTTTTCCATATAATCCCTTCCGGCATTCTCTACGAGGATAAAATGTGCATGATCGGCAACGGGGTGATAATCGATCCAGGTGTGTTGCTCAGCGAAATGGATAAACTCGAGCATCAGGGCCTGCGGGTCAGCCCGGATCGCTTGATGATAAGTGAAAGAGCACATCTCATTATGCCGTATCATGCGAGCCTTGATCAGGCCAAAGAAGCAGCCCTTTCCGATAGTAACAAGATCGGTACCACCGGGCGGGGAATCGGTCCCTGCTACATGGATAAAGTCGGCAGGGTGGGCATCACGGCGGGCGATTTGCTCGATGATGTCCTGTTTCGCGAGAAGTTGAAAATTGCCGTGGAAGAAAAAAATTTCCTGCTTACCCAAAAATTCAAGGTTGCGCCAGTCGACTACGATGGAGTTTACCGTTTATTTCAAGGTTATGCCGAGAAATTGACACCGTTTTATGGCAATGTTTCCGTCGAACTGGATAAGGCAAGAAAGAATAATCAAAATATTCTTTTTGAAGGCGCACAAGGGACCCAGCTGGACATAGACCACGGTACCTATCCTTTTGTGACATCTTCAAACACCATCGCCGGCAATGCCTGTAATGGCTCTGGATTTGGTCCGGCGCATATAGATGCAGTCGTTGGCATTATGAAGGCCTATACAACTCGTGTCGGCGCTGGCCCTTTTCCCACGGAGTTGTTCGATGAAGCGGGGAGTCAGCTCCAGGAAAAAGGTTTTGAGTTTGGAGCTACCACCGGACGACAACGAAGGTGTGGCTGGCTTGACGGCGTGGTCGTCAACGATGCGGTCAGGCTGAACGGACTGACTGGGCTGGCTATAACCAAACTGGATGTATTGAGCGGGCAGAAAGACATCAAAATTGCCACCTCCTATGCATTGAACGGCACAACCCTTTCTGCTATGCCTGCTAGCATTCAGCAGGCGAATAGCGTCGCTCCGGTTTACGAGAGCCTTGAGGGATGGAAAGATGATATAACCAATGTACGGCAATATGATGATCTCCCCACGCAGGCAAAAGATTACATTCGACGGGTGGAGGATTTTACCGGGATACCTGCGAATATTGTTTCGGTTGGCCCGGACAGGGCCGAGACCCTGATGTTGACGAATCCATTTGATAAATTAACCATGGCGTCGTAAAAACGCTTCATCTACTTCGTTGATGCATTTTTTTATTATTACGACGTACTCTTTATGCCGCAATAATAAAAAAATATTACACTTCGTATATGAAGTTTTTTGCCGAGCCATCTTGAAATGGCTATTTAAGGACAAATACTAAAAAACAGTTGCCGGTCAGGCAAAGTATAAGCTTTGTCGACTCATGCAATCGATACTACAGAGGTAGGTAAAATATGGCTAGAATTACATGCGAAGATTGTCTTGAGAAAGTTGGTGACCACAATCGGTTCAACCTTATTCATCTCGCGGTAAACCGCATTAAACAGCATCGACAGGGAGAACCTTTTCTCGTCAAGGGAAAAAATCAGGAAATTGTCATGACATTGCGGGAAATAGCGGCAGGAGCAGTCACCTTTGACAACATCAAGGATTTACCGGATCAATTGACTGAAAACGGCCGCGAAGGTGAGCCAGTTAATGACACCCACTCGAAAAACCTTTCCTGATAACTGATAAAGAACAGCCTGAATAAAAGATTATGAGCATTGATTATTACGAAACCTTGTCTGTGACCAGAAATTCCGACGGTAGTGAGATAAAAAAAGCTTATCGAAAACTGGCAATGAAGTACCATCCCGACCGGAACCCTGACAATAAAGAAGCCGAAGAGAAATTCAAATCCTGTACTGAAGCGTATGAAGTTTTAAGCGACGAAAAAAAGAGGAAAATATACGATACCTATGGCCATGACGGTTTGAAGAACAGTGGTTATAGTGGTCCAGGTAATGCAGAAGATATTTTCTCGAGCTTTGGCGATATTTTCGGCGACCTTTTTGGTTTTGGCGGCGGTAATCGAGCCAGGGCAAGAAGCGATGGCCCCATTCCAGGGAATGATCTCCGATATGATGTGGAAATTACCTTCATGGAGGCTGTCCACGGTGTCTCCAAAGAAGTGCAATTGACCCGAAGGGATACATGTTGGACCTGTGATGGTACGGGAAGCAGACCGGGCCATAAAAAGAAAACCTGCCCCACCTGTAATGGACAGGGGCAGGTTATTCGCTCCCAGGGTTTTTTTCAGATGAGTTCGACATGCCCGCAATGTCATGGGGAGGGAGCCATTGTCACCAATCCATGTAACGATTGTCACGGTACCGGACTTGTTGAGAAAACGAAGAAAGTTGCGCTGAAGATACCAGCCGGGGTCGATACCGGGGCCCGCATGCGTCTACGCGGTGAAGGTGAAGGCGGACGCCGTGGCGGTGCTTCCGGCGACCTGTATGTGGTGGTCCATGTACAGGAACACGATTTCTTTAAACGAGACGGTGACACTATTTACTGTCGGTTTCCGATATCGATGGCTAAAGCGGCCCTTGGTGCCACGGTGGAGGTTCCTACCGTCCATGGCAAAAAGACGTTGGATGTCCCCGCAGGCAGTCAATCGGCGGAACGTTTTACCCTGCGCAGGGAGGGTGCACCAAGTCTTCGCGGTCATGGACGAGGAGATATGGTAGTTGAGCTTCAGGTCTTGACCCCGACCAATCTCTGTGAGGAACAGAAGAAGGTTATGCGCGATTTTGATACTCTCTGTCAACAGCAAGACCAGCATAAGGAAGAAGAAGGTTTCTTTAAAAAATTATTTAATGAAGTTAGAGGAAAATCAAACAATTAGGGACTTGGTAATGGCTAGAGAAGATAAGGCGGTTTTCACTCATTTTGACGAAGAAGGCCACGCACGAATGGTCGATGTAGGTGAGAAACAGGAAACTGTTCGGGTTGCTGATGCAGCGGGAAATATCAAGATGTCAAGCCAGGCCTATGAGCTTGTCAAAAATGGTTCTATGGCCAAAGGAGATGTCCTGGGTATTGCCAGGGTCGCAGGGGTTATGGCCGCCAAAAAAGTCGACGAACTCATCCCTCTCGCCCATCCGCTGTTGATTACCAAGGCTGTTGTCGATTTTGCCTATCGTGATGAAGACAGTTCGATCGATATTTTTGCAACGGTGGGGATCTGCGGTAAAACCGGCGTGGAGATGGAGGCATTGACTGCTGTTTCTGTTGCTGCATTAACCATTTATGATATGTGTAAAGCCGTCGATAAATCGATGGTGATTAGAGATATACGACTATTGAAAAAAACTGGTGGGAAAAGTGGAACCTATATTCGAAAGCAGTGACTGGTAAGCACTGCGTAGAAGTTAGATTCCATGCTATTTTATAGATGTCATGTATGTATCTGAATCGTTACAATTTTAAAGGGTATTGAGGAGAGAGTTAATGGACAAAGAGAAACTTGAAATGTTTCGCCAGCAGCTTCTGGCAAAAAAAGAAGATATCTTTAATGAAGCTGGTAAAACATTGTCTGAAATGACGGATCAAACCTCGAATGTTCCAGATCCCAATGACCGGGCTACCATAGAATCAGGGAGAAGTTTTGAACTCAGAATCCGTGATCGCGAGCGTAAACTTGTCTCTAAAATAGAAGAGGCAATTCTTAGAATCGATGATGGTAGTTATGGCATATGCGAGGATTGTGGAGAGGAAATAGGCCTCAAGAGGTTGGAAGCCCGGCCGGTTACTATGCTCTGTATCGACTGCAAGACAGCGCAGGAAACCAAAGAAAAATCCAAAGGGCTTTAAGGGAGTATGCCGGAACTTCGCAGAGATCCTATTCTTGGCCGATGGATAATTATTTCCAAGGAAAGAGGGAAACGACCTACCGATTTTCTGATTGAGGATGTCAAAGGAATCGGTGGGTTTTGTCCGCTCTGTCCCGGCAACGAATCTTTTACCCCGCCCGAGGTGTATGCGTTCAGGTACAAAAGTTCGTACGCTAATGCACCTGATTGGCAGGTAAGGGTGGTGCCGAATAAATATCCTGCTTTGGTTATTGAAGGCGATCTGGCCAAGGAAGGTGTCGGTCTGTATGACCGGATGAACGGCATTGGTGCCCACGAAGTTATTATAGAAACCCCTAATCATGATGAGAGTTTTGCCGACCTGGCCCCTGAAAAAATGGCTCTGGTTTTCAAGGCCTACCAGGAAAGAATCATTGATCTTTCAAAAGATGAAAGATTCAAGTATGTTATGATTTTTAAAAACCATGGCCGAGCGGCAGGTGCCTCACTTGAGCATTCGCATTCTCAACTGATTGCCTTGCCTATTTTGCCAAGAATGATTGTTTCCGAACTCGAAGGCTCCAAATCACATTATAAGTACAAAGAGCGTTGTATTTTTTGTGATATTATTCGCCAGGAAATTCAACAGAAAGAGCGTGTCGTCTGTCAAAATGAGCGATTTATCACTATAACCCCCTTCGCGCCGCGGACGCCGATGGAGATGTGGATCTTACCGAAGCAGCATTCGGCGGAATATTATGCGCAGAGTGAAGCTGATATTTTGTCCCTGGCCGAACTCTTTTCTGAGACGCTGCAAAGACTGTCTCGTTGTGTCGCAAATGTTCCGTATAATTTTGTTCTGCATACGGAACCATTACGCTCAGGTGGACTGAAGTATTATCACTGGCATTTTGAAATTATGCCTAAGTTGACTTCGATTGCCGGTTTTGAATGGGGTACTGGCTTTTATATTAATCCTCTGCCCCCGGAAGAAGCGGCTAGCTATCTCAGAGACGCGCTGGAGAAAAAGTTGGAGGGTATGAACGATGAAAAAAATACTGTTGGTTGATGACGAGGATTCCATTCAGATTGTTTATCGGGAAGAATTTGAAGATGAAGGCTATCAAGTTATATCTGCCCTTGATGGCGCGACAGGTCTGGAAAAATTCAAAGAAGAGAATCCTGATCTGGTCATTCTCGACATCCTGATGCCCGGTATAAATGGTGTCGAGGTCTTGCGGCAGATGAAGATGCTGCGACCTACTGTTCCTGTTATCCTGAGTAGTGCCTATCAGGAATTCAAACGAGATCTTGGGACCTGGGCATCCGACGAATATGTTGTCAAATCAGGAAATTTGGACGAGCTTAAAAAAACAGTTCGAACCCTGTTGGGCGAGGAATAAAGTACCCAAATAGGACACAATGCAGTAAAGATTGTCTTGGCAACAAAGAGTATTTCTTCACCGGTGGCAAAATTTCCGGTTGGTGCAGCTTCTTAGTGACTTGGGACTAATTTTCTTGTGTTTTTCATAAGAAAATTATTTCGTAAAAGAACGTATCCCCGTACAGCACGGGGACCAAAAAGAGCACCCCTCAAGGGGGTACAGAAAAGAATCCCGCGAGCCTTTTAGGCGGGGCTAAAAAGCTAGGTTATGAAAGATATTCAGAGTCAACTCGACAGCCGAAAGATAAATATAAAGAAAGTCGGTGTTAAAACTGTCTGCTATCCGATCACCGTACGCGACAAAGCTCAAAAACAACAGCAGACCCTGGCAACCGCCAATATGTATGTGAATTTGCCTCATAAGTTCAAAGGCACGCATATGAGTAGGTTCGTTGAGATTCTTAACGAATTTCATGGGCAAATCGATATTAAAAGTTTTCACGTTATTCTTGAGAAAATGAAGGTTCGTCTGGAAGCGGAGGCATCGCATCTGGAAATTGAGTTTCCTTATTTTCTCAAAAAAATCAGAAATGGCAATTCAGGCAGTCTTGGCCATTACAAATGTTCTATGCACGGTTCTTTGCAGAATGAGCACGAACTGACGCTGAGTGTGGAAGTTCCGATAAGCCTGCCGATTGTGGACAACATTTCCCATAGACTGCCGAGGTCCATGGGCAGATGGGGAAAAGCCGATTTGAACATCCGTTTCCATTATTTTTTCTGGATAGAAGACATAATTCTTCTCATCGAGAAAACGGTAGATGAAGAAATTAATGAATTGTCGTCAAATGAGCGAAAAGGTCTCTCTGTCGAATCTTTGGCCAGGCGAATTGGCGCGAGTTTTGAACCGATTGAGGCGATCAAATCGTATACCGTGACAGTACACAATTTTGGTGACGAGTTCTCTACTTTTGCTACCCTGGAATCGTGTTAGTGACTTAGAAATAATGTTCTTGTGCTTTTTACAAGAACATTATTTCGTGAAGGAACTTATCCCGCAAATCTTTTGGGCGGGATTAGTGTGTAATACCTGACATTCTTGTGCTTTTTACAAGAAGATTATTTCGTGAAGGAACTTATCCCCGCACAGCACGGGGACTGAAAAGAGTACCCGTCAAGCGAGTATTAAAAAAAATCCCGCAAATCTTTTGGGCGGGATTAGTGTGTACTACCTGGCAGTTTGATTCAGCCTTCTTATTAAACCAATATTTCTATTTGACTCCTCATGCGTGATTTACTATTTGAAATCGGTACAGAAGAGATTCCGGCAGGGTATCTTGATCCTGCACTTGCCCAGCTTGAAACACTGTTTCAACGGAAGGCAACTGAGCTGAAAATCGGCTATGGCGCTATACGTGTGGTGGGTACTCCGCGCAGGCTTGCGTTGATAGTACGAGATGTTGTCGAAAGACAGGAAGATAGTAGAGAAGAACTCCTTGGTCCATCCAAAAAGGCGGCTTTTGACGCTGAAGGAAAGATGACCAAAGCCGCTATCGGTTTTGCCAGGTCGAAAGGAGCTGAGGTCAGTGCGTTGCAGGTCGTCGACACTCCCAAAGGCGACTATCTGATGCTGGTGCGTGAAGTGCATGGTGAAGATACCATGCGCCTTTTGCCGGAGCTTCTGCAATCCCTTATCTTGGCCCTGTCTTTTCCGAAGTCGATGCGCTGGGGAACGAATCAGATTACCTTTGCTCGGCCAATTCAATGGCTTGTCTCTCTTTTTGGTGAGGAGATAGTGCCTGTTAATCATGAGGGTGTTGTATCTGGAAATCAGACCCGCGGTCACAGGTTTCTTGCCGGCGAACAATTTGTTATAAAAAATGCAGCAAGCTATGAAGACCAGCTCGCCGCAAGGTACGTTATGGTTGATCCCGTGGCAAGAAAGGCTGCGGTCCTCGCTGAAATAAAACAAGCGGTTGCCCATTCGACCGATTTGATGGATGGCAGGGTGGCAATTGATGAAGACCTTGTCGACACGGTGACAAATCTCGTCGAGATGCCTTTTGGCGTTTGCGGTGTCTTTGATCGAAAATTCCTGCAGCTCCCCTCCGAGGTGCTCATCACCTCAATGCGGGTCAATCAAAAATATTTTCCCGTGGTAAACCAAAAAGAAGAATTACTTCCTGGTTTTGTCGCGGTGAATAATGTGAAAGTCAACGATGCAGCTATAACTCGTAAGGGCCATCAGCGGGTTTTGCGAGCCAGGCTCGAAGATGCGCTGTTCTTTTTTAACAGTGACAGCGAGATCCGGCTTGAAAGCCGGATCGACAAATTGCAGGGCATTATTTTCCAGGCCAAATTGGGCACGATGCTGGAAAAGAACGAACGAATGGTAAAACTCGTGAGAATTTTGGCTGAACAGGTAGATCCGGCGCTGGTTGAAGAATGCTGTAGGGCGGCACTGCTCTGCAAAACCGACCTGCTTTCCGATATGGTCGGCGAATTTCCTTCACTGCAGGGGATTATGGGAGGGGCGTATGCCCTGCATGATGGCGAAAAAATAAACGTTGCGACGGCGATTAAAGAGCATTACATGCCGAAAAGAGCGGGGGCAGCCATACCGACCACAGATATCGGTGCTCTGCTTGGTCTGGCTGACAGATTCGATACCCTTGCCGGATGTTTCGGCATCGGTCAGGTGCCGACCGGTACCGCCGATCCTTTTGGCCTGCGCCGTATTTCACTGGCGATCCTGCATATTATTGAAGGAAAAGGTTATACGTTCTCGCTCCGGGAGATCGCCCACAAGGCTCTGGCTCTGTATGGCAAGAAGGTTGATGGCGGAAGCGAGACGGTTGAGGCGGTTGTCAATTTTATCAAAGGACGATTTGCCAACGATTGCATTAGTCGGGGATTGACGGCAGAGGCTGTCGATGCCGCGGTGTCAGTAAACTTCGATGATGTGCACGATTGCCGACAGAGGATCGATGCAATTGTCGAGATCAGTCTGCAACCGGCCTTTAAGGTTCTTGCTTCTTCTTATAAGCGTATCAGAAATATTATTAAAGATAACCGGCAAACTGCTGTTTCTGTAGATCTTTTTGAGCACAAAGCGGAAGAAAACCTCCATGCACTTTTTGGTGCAGTGCGCATGGAGATGGAACAACTTATTGGCAGGAAAGCATATTTGAAGGCACTCGAAGCAATGCTCAAGATGAAAGAACCGGTTGATACCTTCTTTGATGAAGTTATGGTTATGGTAGACGATATGGCTGTCAGACAAAACCGGCTCAATCTTCTGACCGCCTTGGGCGATCTCATTTTGCAGATTGGCGATATTTCAAAGCTGCAGGAAAGTTAAATGTAGGCAAGTCTGCTACATTTAAAGACAGGCAAAATTAACAAAGGGGGCGTTCGCGATTGCGAACACCCCCTTTGTCATTCAAGAAAAAGAATCTTTATGCTTTAGGATGACAGGCAGCACACTTGTCGATTTTCTTTTCTTTTAAAGTTGGATCAGCCTTGGCCATTTTTTTATGGCATTCGAGGCAATTGCCATGGCCAGCGCCTTTAAGCGTGTCGAGTTTGAGTTTATCTTTCATTTTACCGGCAAGGGTATCCCCAGTATGGCATGTTTCACATTTTTCAATTTTCATGCCTTCGGTGTAAGGTACAGCTTTGCCATCGGCCATGCCATGATGACACTCGTCACATTTAAATTTATCCTGGTGCACCTTGTGGGGGAACTGAGCTGGTTTTGGCTTGGCACTTGTGCTGTCAGTAATGGTAATATCTGCTGGACCTGCATCGCCGGTCGCCATTGATGAAATAACTGCACCACCTATTACAAACATCGAAACAACGCTACAAACAACAAACTTTTTTAACATAATTACTCTCCTTTCAATAAAAAATTATAAGGCGCTTACATCATTGCTGTACTTTAATAACGTTCTTTATACAATTTTTCCTTAAGCTTGTCAAACCTGTTAACTGATAGTAATTGTGATGATAGTGCTACATTGTAGCTCTCTCAGTTTGTACTCTTTCAGGGGCATTGAAACCTGCTCTTCGCTAACCGGGGTCAACTTGAACCGTAGCTGTGTAAACCGGAAAGGAGAAAATTAACCCCATAATAAGTAAAGAGAACCGAGATAAATCCAAAAATCGCTAAAAGAGCAATCTTTTTGCCGGACCAACCACGAGTATAACGGGCGTGAAGGATTATCGCGTAAAAAAACCAGGTAATGAGCGACCAGGTCTCTTTTGGGTCCCAGCTCCAATACGTACCCCATGCTGAGTTGGCCCAGACAGCACCGGTAATGATACCTCCACTCAACCAGATAAAGCCAAAAACCATCGTCCTATGAATGATATCGTCTATTACCACAAGGGAGGGGAAACGACTGGACAGGGGTGTCGATGCCTTTTCGGATTCAGGCGATTTATTCTTCAGCAGGTACATGATACCTAGGGCAGCAGCCACGGCGAAGGCGGCATAGCCAACAAAGCAGGTGACCACATGGGCAATAAGCCAGTTCGATTGCAGTGCTGGGACCAGAGGACTTATAGTTTTGCTTATATCAGTAGAAAAGGAGGCATAAGCCATGGCCAGAAAAGCAAAAGGAACGGCAAAGGCGCCAATAATTTTGGTTTTAAATTTCCACTCGATCAGAAGATAGAGAAGGATGATCGTCCAGGCAAAAAAGACCACTGACTCATACATATTGGTCAGCGGTGCATGGCCGATGCCCAATTGGTAGGATTCGATCCAGCGCATGCTTAACCCAGCCGTCTGGACAAGCCAGGCCAAGGCGGTAAATACAGTGGCAATACCACCAAGCCGAGGGGTCTTAAAAACCAGTACTGCTATATACAGCACTGTTGAGAACATATATGTGAAGGTCGTAATGCCAAGCAGTTGTGAACTATCCATGTGTTATACTCCGTTTAATCCCATCAGGCGGTAGTTACCGTTGTACGGCATGTTCAATACTATTTTTGAGTTTTTCGAAAACTTGAGTGAACGCCATTTTATTTTTATTGGCAGAACCGGACAACCAGAGTTGGGGTGTAGATGAGCCATTTTTCTTAAACAGCCAGATCCTTCGATGTGACGAGAAAAATGCGATATACAGCCCAAGCAACATCAATCCGCAGCCGATATAGACAACCCATACACCAGGATCTTTTGCTACCTGCAGGCCGGTTGCGTACATCTGTTTGGCGGAAAGAGTATATTCCTGTGCCCCACTGATGAAAACGGTTTTGTCCGTGTCGTTCAACCATTCAATGGAAGCAGGGTTTTCACCGGATTTAAACCACACTTTGGCTCGTACTACTCTTTGTCCAACAGCCTCGGCATTGACGATACCAAAATGGAGGTCTTTTCCCTCCCACATCATCTGTTTTTGAAAAGGGAGGGTAAATGTTTTCGATTCGCCGGAGCTGTTCTCGGTAATATTGAGAAGAAAATCCTGATAGCCCTGATAGCTCGATTGATAGAAGGTTATCCCTTTATAGGTGAGTGGACTGTTCACTTCTATGTCCCGGGTGAGAACCTCTTTGCCGTCTTCAAGAATAGACAGACTGCTCTTATATTCTTTGGGCATGCCATTGTCATAGAATTCTATGGCAAAGGCGTTGCATCGCACTGTAAAACCAAGTTCTAAAGAACCTTTATCTTTAAAGGTAAAGATCTTTTGGGTAGAACTCAATTCCGGAATCATGACGCTCCCCTTAAATCCTCCCAAATGGCCAATAATTGCCCCAGCAAATATTAAAAGGATGGAGAGATGGACAATGTAGACTCCCGTGCGACTCCAGCGGCCTTTCTGACAGAAATAGAGTTCATTGCTGCCGAACTTTTTCGAGCGTGCCCGCCAGCCGTTTTGTTTGAGCAAATCAGTAAGATTTATCTGGCTGAGCTTATCTGTGCCAAACTCCCATTTGCTAAAGTTGGCCATTTTTTCGATTCTCTCAGGGGTTATCTCGAGATTGTCAGCTGTTATTATCTTCCAGACCCCCGGGAAACGGTCAAGGCTGCAGACAATGAGGTTGGTACTGAGGATTCCCAGCAATCCGAGAAACCACCAGGAATAATACATGTTGGGGATATCAAGGATTTGAAAAAAATGCGCGGTTTGCGGGCCAAAATTTTTCACATAAAAAGTTGTCGGTTCACCCTGCGGGATGATGGTGCCGACTATTGAAGTGGCGGCGAGGGTGCAGAGGGTAAATATCGCCAGCTTTACGGATGAGAAAAAGTCCCAGAGTTGATCGAATATATTCATAATAAATAGAGCTGTTGTGAGAATTATTGTTAAGTGAAGAATTACTACAATAGGTTCTGCAAGATTGCAATGAGAGAAGGTATTATTGTTCCGTTAGACAAGATTGACGGCGTCTTTTTATCTCGTAATGCCCGATGCTGATTGTGAGTGTACCACGCATGACACCATAAATGATTTTTTCTTGCAGAACACCACATCTTTTCCATTGTTCTAGAAAAAGTGCTGATTACGGGATCGTGAAGGGAAATACCTTGCCTTAAATTTTAAAAGAGGTTAAAAAGTCAGATTCTGAATAATCGTTTTTTTATACACAATGTATGCATTTCTCCATTTGAACCGCTGGTTGGCGGATGAATGGAATATAAGGAGATAACAATGGCTAAAGTATGTGAAATATGTGGAAAAGGACCGATGGTTGGGAATAATGTTTCCCATGCACACAACAAGACAAGAAGGCGCTGGCTGCCAAACTTGAAGATGGTGCGCATGGTTGATGCAGGTGGAAACAAAAAGAAAACCAAAGTATGTACCCGTTGCATCCGGTCCGGAGCAGTGGTAAAAGCTGCCTGAAAATTTATGTTCTCAGGGTGTGTAAAGGCGAGAGGATTGTTTCCTGCTCGCCTTTTCGTATTTAATGATATCATATTCGGGAATAAATTATGAGTGAGGAAAAAATTAAATATCTCAATGTTACCGAGGCATCAAGGCTGGTTGGTGCTATTCAGGAAGAGGAAGATATTGAGCAGACTAATAAAAGAATTCTGACTGTATACAGTAAAGATAATCGGGAGCTCTGCTGGTTTGACTTTGAAGAGGTGCTGGCGGCTGTCGGCAATGCCCCGGCAGGTGAGAGAAAAGAAGCTGTGCACAGTTATATTATCAACCATATCCCTGACTGGGTAAACGAACTCTGATGGTGTCTGGTTCCCATGCGGCGCATGGGAACCAGTTAATCTTATTTAGTCTCTTGCACCCATTGGCTAAGCGGCTGGGGAAACAGGGCGCATCGTGCCGAGAAGGCACTGTTGTGTCTGTTTACTATCTCGTAGCCTTGTTGAAAAATAGAAACAGGTCTATCCGATGAGACAACTACTACAATAGTCTCGGAATGCTGCGAGGTAAAACGGAGCGCAGAGTTATACCGTGCACCCCGTGCCCTGTCCTCGTTATCAACCCTATGTCCATCCAGCAGACAGGCACATCCGTGGAGATGCAGATCTGCCCGGATGTGCAGAGCACCATCCACTTTTGACAGCCCCGCCGCGAGCCGGAGTTTGTTCTGTTCCCGCAGGTTGACCGGAGGGTTTAAAACCTGGCCGGCAATCACGGTAGGTTCGGGGGCTAGATCGATAACAAAGGTGCAGCCGAACATATTGTCTTCTGCATTATGGACAAGAGCCGCGATAATTTTAAACATATCGTTTCTGATTGTTGGATCGATATTGAAATCGAGCAAGGCCTCTTCTACTTCAAAAAGCTTCGCCCGGTGTGTATCGGAGCTGTAGCTGCCATCCTTAAAACTGCAGATCACGTCATCCTTGATAAAGAGAAATCCTAGTTTGCCCTGAAAATCCGCGCTGATATGAAAAGGTCTTATGTTGCTTTCAGCAACACCGAGAATATTGACTCCATCGGAGATAAGCGTTCGATCGGAATGCTCTACAGCTTGGAGGAGCTTACGGACATGTTTGAAGTTGCTGAGCAGGGGTTGTTCTTTGCTGAGGAACCGTGCCAGAAAAACGATATCTTTCAGGAATCTCGGTTCAATAAATGTCAACAAGCCGTGGGGGCGGGCTCCTTCTTCGTTGGTTTTTGAAATGCCAAGTATGGCATCGAGCATTGGGTAGATATGAATCTGAACGTCGAGACCGAGAATGAGCCCGGCTTCATCAACGATACAGTCATGGACGGCATGTGTGGCATATTCGCGGAGAAAATTTCCAGAGATACCGGTATAGAGATTGCAATCATTGGCTATATCGTGAGAAAATCTTAAAACCGCATGTTCCAGCCAGCATTCGGTAGGGCAGAGGGAACAGATGTTCGGATGGTGTTCGGTAAACCACATCTGATAGTACACTGAGCTGGAACTACCGCCATTGGAAATAAGCCCGTCCAACTGCAGATTTGGCTGCGGTTCGATGTGGTTGTACTCGCAATAAGGGCTTTGCTGGTCGATTGGTTTGCACCAGTCGTCATTGTCGGAATAGAGAGCTTTCAGCTTTGGCTCATAGCCACGCAGTAAGCTTTGCGGATCACAGATAGAGAGAGTATCGGTCGGTCGTAGAGCAAAAATAACGGCTGCACGGCTGGCTCCTGAAAACAAGGTTAAACCGTCGCGTAAGCCACTCAGCGTCTCACTAATGCAACGATTAACAAAATAATTTTTATGCACATCGTCACCTTGTCTTCACAAAGAGCGTGTATTCAGGAAGTTGGAATATCAATATATCTTCCATTCTACCATACTCATCGTATGTTTCATAATTTTTGCACAATAAGTGGGTAGGGGTAATAGGTGAAAGGATATGCAATGTTCAAAAATAGAGAAATGATATATAAAAGAACAGGGACTCTGCATCCCAAAATTCGTGCAGGCGATGGATGCAGAGTATTATCTTGCTGATATACGATTAGAATCGTCCATTAAATCTGTTTTGGTAATGACGCCGGTGGTTATTATCACAAATGGTCGTTACCACTCGCTTGGATCGGTGATGGCCCCGTTTTACCGTAATAATTTTTTTGCAGTTATCTCGATACGACCTGTACCCCTTTTTGAATACCGGTTGATGCCGTCTGTGGTACTTTCGATCTCCGTGATTTTCTGAGTAGCTGGTAGCCTGACCTGGATGGTAAGCCGGTCCCTGGTGCCTCTGTAATTCATTGCCGATTAGAAGCCCCGTGACGCCGCCGATTGTTGCACCGATAATCGTCGTTTCAACATTATGGCCGATCGCCTGGCCGACAATTGCGCCGGTACCTCCGCCCAGGATGGCTCCGCTTACTCTTCTGTCAACGGCTTCAGCATTGGTCAGGAGTAAGGTTGACAGCATCAGAATTGTTATTGCCATATACATTCGTTTCATAAGAATTCTCCTATATAAGAATTTTGTTGGTTGCCTGCCGTTTGTTTATTTGTATTGCCAATCGACTGCTTTAAAAAGCGGACATCTGGAGATATTGGGTCGTAAGGAACCCGACATCGAGCCGATCCATAAACGATATTCCGGATAATCGAGAGGTGATTGCAAAACGGTGAAGGCAAAAGGAAAACAGACAAGAAATGGAATAATTGGTGATATTTGCCTGAACAACTCCCGTAGAAGGCAAAGTCGAAATAATTTTCAGGTTTAAAATGTCTCAGCAGACTAAATTGTTGTCACAAATTTTATAGAGAAATGAAGAAAGTGCCGGTATTTTTGCAGGAGTGGGAGCGAGGGGACGAGGGTTGCCGAAGATTATACCTTATAGAACAACGAGTGCCGTAAAAACGTATCATCTCCCGGCCATCTCTGAAGTTGACTTTGCCTGTTATGGGGTTCTCTGGATGGAGGCTTCATTAATCGATAATTTTAAAGGTGGCGGTTTTTACATCCCACTGGTAGGACGAACCAAGCCAGATTTCTTCGATAAGGTCGACATCGAGGTCGATATCGGTAATTTCACCGTATTGCTCGTAAACAGTGAGGATCTCGTCATCGCTAATGATATTGTCTTTATCGGTATCTGCCCAGTGATAGTGGCTGATAACAATCGCGTCTGGACCGATTATTGGTGATTCAGATTCGTGGCTGATGGCAACTGTCCCACTGAATTCTGCCGTATCCTGCTCTTTGCCGGACACGCTGACGACATAGGCAAAGAAAGCTTTACCCTCAATTTTTTTCAGCCATTTAATTTGTTTATTTTTCAGGCCGCCGGTTGTAACCTTTGGTGAGGTTGCTTTTATGGTGCCGTTGGCCGGGGGTGTTTCCTTTATGATCAAGGCAGTAAGTGTATCCGGTGCCCCTGCAACGCTGATGACCACCGGAAAGGGTTGACCAGAGATACAATGCGGAGGCAGGATTCGTTTAGCGGTAAATGGGTCGGTAGCCTGAGATTGAAAAAAATACCAGATGAAGGCCAAAATAGTGAGCAAGAGTGTGCCGGAAAGGATCAGCAGTGGCCAGCTTTTAGCGAGTCCTGGTTGTGCTGCAGGGCGATTTTCTTGCTGCAGTTTGTCTGAAGAGGGTGGCTGGGCAAAAGTATCTTCTTCGAAGGTCTCGTCTGCAGTATCTTCTAGAAGGTCTTCAAGTTGAACATTGAGTGCTTCGGCCAGTTTCAAGCCGTTATCTCTTTTGATGCTGGGATATCGTCGATTTTCCCATCTTGATATAGTATCGGTGGTTACTTCTACTGCTGTCGCCAGATACAGTTGGGTGAGGCCCTGCTGTTCGCGCAGCAATTTAATTTTGGCCCCGTCAATTTTAACCATACTCATCGGGCCGGCAAAGGAGTTATCCGTCATATCTTTTCAGGAGTTCGCTTTTGTGTATATGTTTGGGTAGACATCGCTCGACTTGCCCCTATGTCGCCTGGGTTTTTCATGATAAATGGTATATTTTAAATGAAAAATAACAATCCCTGGTAAAAGGGCAGGAATTGGGAGTTCTATTCGATGTCCTTTAAGGTACTAAACAGTTTTAAAGAAGGGAAGGTGATACGTATGAAAAAAATGATGATCTTGTGCTGTATCCTGACAGCTATCGGATTCGGTGCAGATAAAGCCCTCGCTGCGACAGGAAAATGCACTGTTGTCCGGGTTGATGGAACGCAAATGGTTATTGAGTGCAGTGAGCAAAACAAAGGATTTGCCAAGGGTAATCAAATAAAAATCAAAACAGACAAGAAAAAAGATGCCCAGAGTAAGTAGTTGTCTTGCCGGTCCCGGATAACTACCAGTCGAAACGAACTATGTTGTCGAGTGGGTCCGACTTGACAACCCGTATTTTAACGATCGTATTCGGCTTGATTTCTCTCGAGCCCGAGGTGGGGAGGTCGAAATCCAGAAGGATGTCCAGCAGTATCAGGTTGATTCGCTTGGGACCTGTTTGAATGACGAGGGCGTCAATGTATTGTCCCTGCCTATCAGCCAGATATTTAAGCAGCCAGTATCTTTGGCGCTGATGGCGAACATTGTTGGCGGTGGACAATGTTCGGCTGAGGACTGAAGTGAAATCCTTGCACATCTCTTCAGTAAAACGGGGTTCTTGTCGTCTGACAATGCTGTTTAACTGATGCTGCATAACCAGGTCGAGCAACCGCCTGATAGGTGAGGTAATGGTCGTGTAGTGGGATACGCCCAATCCGCTGTGGGGTTTGGCAACAGTCGAAAGTTCGCCTCGGGACATATTTTTTCGCTGGAGTGTGTTCTGGAAAAGATCGTCGTCTTCTCCGTGAACGATCCTTCTCTGCAGTGGTGCTTGAGATCTGAAAATCCCTGGGACCATTCGGTCAGCAACATATTTTGCTGCTTCGCTATTGGCTAAAATCATCATTTCCGAAACGATGGTCCGGGCCGCGGTGTCACTTTTAGCCAGACTGACGTGGACCTTGCCGTGATGATCGATAAAGATATTGACATCCGGAAACGGAAGAAGGAGTGCGCCGCTGGCCAAACGTCTGGCGCGTAGTTTTTTACGAAGCATATCCAGGAGCTGGATCTCCGGGTCGGTTGTCAGCATCCGGTCAACCTCTTCGTAGGTAAGTCGTCGTTTTACCCGGATAATGGTTGGGCTGATCCTGACCCGTAAAACTTCAGCCTCGGCAGAAAGCAAAATCATAAAGCTTAAGGCGGCCCTGGTTTCATCTTGGATGAGACTGCAGATCCCTTGCGAGAGATGACGCGGGAGCATCGGCACCTGGCCTTCTGGGAAATAGATAGATGTGCCACGGCGCATTGCTTCAGCAAACAGATGATCTCCAGGGCGAACATAATGCGCTACATCGGAAATGTGGATGCCGACCAGGTAGTTGCCGTCTATTTCCTCTATGGTCAAAGCGTCATCAAAATCGAGGGTGGTGGGACCATCGATGGTGATAGGTGAGAGATGCGTAAAGTCGGTTCTTCCGGCGTCGTCGTACAGCTCATTTTGTCCGCGTTGCAGAATGAGCTCAGCCTGTTGTCTGGCCGCCAGCGAGAAATTGACAGGGAGTTCTTGACGTAACAGCGGGATGTTCTCGTTGGCATTCCACAAGCCAGCTTTAACCAGTAAGTGAAAGGGATCGTGAGCCTTGTGCAGCCCTGCTGACTGAAGAATTTTTCTGGCTATGTCGGAATCAGCAGCATCCATTCCAAAAAGGTAGAAATCTCTGATAATGCTTAATATCTCCAACTCGATGGGACCAAGATCTCCTGGAGAAAGGTCCGATTTCATGATTCGCTCGACTGCTCTGGCACCCTCTTGAATGAGTTCCGCCCGTTTGGCTTCTTTGTGTTGCTGAACCAGTAACTGCTCGACTTTTTCCGGACTATTGACATGGATCCGGCCTTCTTTATATTTAAAAAACAATTTGTCGGCAAAAACACAGCGAAGAAAGGCAGAGACGGTATCGTCTGTGGCCTCTGAACCAAAGATGAGTTCTGAGAGAAAAACAGGGCTGAACGTATTCGATCCGCCTTCCGCAGTCAGTTCCCATATTTCTTCGAGATCGATGAGACTCATGAGAGAGCCTCTTCTTTCGGTGGTGTCCTGAAGAAGTTTAGTAAGTAGATCCCTGCTCATTTGCGTCGGATGCGTATCCATTGAGCTGTGCACTACGCGTGACAGTGGTAGGTTGAGCTCTCGACCATTCTGATTGATCAGGCGTAATCGTTTAGGCTGGCTTTCGGTTACCAGTGCACAAATGAACTTGCCGTTATCGAGGTATTCTATCAGTTTTCCTGTTACAGTCATTTAATCACTAATTGTTCAATAATAGTGTAAGCTATCTTTTCGCAGCGTATTATAATTTTACAGCTTCGTAATAACAGAAAAAAATCATGCCTTACATATGAAATTATTTCGTTTTACGGCTGTATAGTATAATTTGATTTTCATCGATTTGTCTATCGATTACAGACAAAGGTGTCATAGTATAGTGTGGTATGCTATTTTGCCTACACTTATTATTGCTGGCGTCGTAAAAAAAACAAAGTGAACCGCAGAGATGGCTGCGATGCCATCATTATTTAATGAATCAATTTAAAATTATTTCTTCGAGTGTACTATGGATCTTTCAGACAAGCCGGTAAAGTCCGGCATGGTAGCAATAGTCGGGCCTCCGAACGCCGGCAAATCAACGTTGATGAACCATTACCTGGGGCAGAAGATATCGATTGTCACCGCCAAACCTCAGACAACTCGTAATCGAATTGCCGGCATAGTCAATGATGCAGAATACCAGGTGGTCTTTCTTGATACACCGGGATTACACAAATCCCGGGATCCATTGAATATGGAAATGGTCAAGGTGGCCATGGATAGCCTTACCGATGTCGACGTCGTCCTGTTTCTGGTCGATGTTTCCCTGCCTCTTCCGAATAAAGTGCAGGAAGAAAAAACGGCGGAGTTTGCCGAGTATCTGCAACGAATAAAGTGCCCGGCGATCATGGTACTGAATAAGGTTGATCTGATCGATAGAAAAAAGGTGCTTCCGTTGATTGATTCTTATGCCAAACTTTTCCCTTTTCGGGCTTTGATCCCCGTTTCGGCTCTTGGCGGGGACGGGCTGGATAGCCTTTTTAAAGAAATTCTCGCCCTGCTGCCGGTTGGGCCGCGATATTTTCCGGAGGATATTCCTACCGATGCTTCAGAACGTTTTTTATGTGCTGAGATAATTAGGGAAAAAGTCTTTTTGCTCACGGGTCAGGAAATCCCTTATTCGACAGCGGTGCTCATTGAATCCTTCAAAGATGATGCGGTAAAGCAGTTAGTGACGATTCATGCCGCAATTGTTCTCGAAAAACAATCCCAGAAAGGGATTGTTATCGGCAAGGGCGGCAAGAAACTTAAAAGCATCGGCATTGCCGCAAGAAAAGACATCGAAGTCCTTATCGGCCAGCAAGTCCTCCTTAAATTGTGGGTAAAGGTGAAAAAGAACTGGTCGCAGGACGAACGGTTCCTGAGAGAACTCGGCTATTGATATTGCCGGTCGCACTCTGCTCCTGTTCTTGTTATTTCAAGGTCTTGTTAAATTCAGAATATAGAGTGAGACTTTTGAGGATATTGTAAGCGGTACGCAACTGGTTGTCTGTTTGCAGGCGTGCTTCCAGTTTCAGGGCTGTTTTTTTCTGGTCGATACCTTTTTCCATCTGTGATCCGGGCAGATGGCGGGCAAGGTCCTCTTCTTTTAAGAGTTTTGCGGATGCCGCAGGAGTTTCCGAAGGTCCGCAGGCAATAAAGGGAATTTCCACATCCGGGGTGATGCCCAGGGCCTGGATGGAGCGATGGTCGGGAGTGTAATATTTTGCTGTGGTCATCCTCAGCCCGGCGCCGTCGGGCAAAGGTATTATTGTCTGCACCGATCCTTTACCGAAGGTCTGGGCGCCGATGATAATACCTCTCTTGTGCGCCTGAATGGCACCTGCAACAATTTCTGAAGCACTGGCCGAGCCTTCATTTACCAAAAGCACCAGCGGGTACATTCTTTTTTCGCCATTGTCGTGGGCAGTATATACGTTGTTTTGGTCTTCTCGTCGCCCTTTGGTATAGACGATTGTTCCTTTGTTCAAAAAAATATCGGCGATGCTGATAGCTTGATTGAGCAGGCCGCCGGGATTATTGCGGAGATCGAGGATGAGACCATCAATCTGATGCTTCTTTTTTAAGGCCTGCAGCTTTTCCTTGAAATCGGTCGTGGTGTGGCTCTGGAAGTTGGTGATCCTGGTGTAGACCAAGCCGGGCGAGATAAAATCCGTTTGAACCGACTGAATGGGGATAATTTCCCGCTTGAGCGTAATAGCCTTGAGAGTATCCCATCCTTCCCGGTGAATGGACAGTGTGACATTCGTTCCTGCCGGGCCCCGCAGCTTTTTGATTGCTTCATCCGGGCCCATGTTTTTTGTATTCATCCCATCTATTTCAATGATTGTATCGTTTGCCTTCAGGCCAGCCAAGTCTGCCGGCGTGTCAGCAATCGGACTGACTACGGTCAAAAGATCGTTTTTTATGGTTACCTCGATACCGATACCGGAAAATGATCCCTGCGTTTCTTCCTGAAGATCTTTGAAACTCTCCGGCGGCATGTAAGAGGAGTGTGGATCAAGCGAGAAAAGCAGACCGCGGATAGCGCCGTTTAGCACTTCTTTGGTGTCGATTTCTTCTACGTAATTCTCCTGGAGGATACTGAGTACATTGGAAAAAATTTCCAGTTGCTTGTACGTTGCTGTTTTTGCATCCTCCGCGTTTTCGGCCAAAACGGGAGAACTGAGGAGAAAAAGGAGGAGAAACAGGGAATAGATAGATCTGCGCGATATACAGGAAAAAGAAGACATATGCTACCTCGGTTCTGAAATATATTGAAGTGAGTGTCTGTTCATAACTGGCTATTTTTTACTAGTTACTCGTTGTTCTCAAAATATCTTTTATAGAGACAGACGCTATTAAACTTAAATTGCCATATTGTGCTGACCCGGGGGACGTTCATTTACTGCTTTACAGCAGGTCCAGATTGAGCCAGAGTAGGGGATCCAGAGATTTACGGTCATGACGAATTTCAAAATAGAGCCCTTCGTCAAAAAGGGTCGCGGTGTCCCCCATGACGCCGATGTCTTCCCCTTGGTTGACTTTTTGCCCCTTTTTAGCCAAAATTTTTTCGATTCTTGACGTTACAGTATAGTACTGAGAACCATGATGGATGATAACTGTATTGCCAAATCCACGCAAATATCCGGAGAAAGTCACCTCACCGTTACTCACGGCGATGATTCTGGTGCCATCGGGGGCCTTGAGTGCAATGCCTTCAGGAGTACTTAATGTTCCATTTTTATTGGTTTTTTCTTGATGGAAAAGATTGATGACAATGCCGGCGACGGGGGGAGGAAGCTTCCCCTTCGCAGCGAGAAATTTCTGCTTCACAACCCGGCTTTTCGTTTTCACCGAGGCGATTGACTTGGCAAGATCTTCGGATGCCTCCTGCAGCTCAAGGATCGCCTGCTCATGGAGTTTTTCCTCAGTCTTTACTTGGGTGAGCAGGGTCTTTTTCTCGGTTGTGGTCTTCTGCAGTACTTCTTTTTCCTGAACTGTTTCCTCGATAAAATCTTTTAAGACTGTTTTTTCCAGATCAAGTGCTGTTTTCGTCCGCACGAGTTGGTCGATTGTGTCCCTGTAGACTTTGATAACATCCTGGTCGTATTTGATCAGGGTATCGAAAGCGTCATGAAAAGTGAGCAGTTCCGGCAGTGTTTTAGTGGAAAAAGTCACATTAAAAAGACCAATGTTGCCCATGGTGTAATAGGCGGTGATTCTTTTTTGCAGGTGTTTTTGAACAATTTGTTTTTCTGACCGCAGTTTGCTGAGGGTGTTTTCTTCCCGGTCAATCATCGCTTGCTGGTCGAGCATTTTTTTTTCTAAGGTGGCGAGCTTTTCCTGCTGGGATATCAATCTTTTATCGAGGGCTTCAACTTCGGTCAATATATTACTTGCTGTTGTCTGGTTCTCTGCTCGTTTATTTTCCTGCTGGAGGATTCCTTCCTGGAGCCGATTTATTGTTCCTCTATAATTATAGAGATTTTTTCCTCCGGGCCCTTGGTCAAGGGCCAAGAGCGGTGTTGCGAAAAGTGGCACCAGCGCAATGGATAAAAACAGACAAGCAGCAGGGAAAAATGGTGGGCTTTTCCTGCATACGATACTGTTGATCATGCCAGTGAGTGAGCTGACCCGGCCGAGGAGCAAAACTCGTTTTTTATCTAAAGAATTCAAGGGCTCAAATGCGTAAAAATTTCTGCATGGTCGAATAACTTCCCAGGGTGCAGAGAAGTATGGAAACAGCGATAATGGTGATGCCAACGGTAGGAGAAAAAAATGAAAATTCAAACAGATAAAGAAATCCAGGCCCGGAGAAGTGCAGTTTAATCCATTGAAAAAGGATGAAGAGCAAGCCGATGCCAAGGGAGGATCCAAGGATGCCCTGGAGCAGTCCCTCCAGTAAAAAAGGCGTTCGTATGTAATTATTGGTGGCCCCAACGAGTTTCAGTAATTCCAGTTCAGCCTGTCTACCAAGAATGGTAAGGCGAATGGTATACGCCACCATGAAGATGGTCGTCAGGATAAGAAGCGTTCCACTGAGCAGGACAATTATCGACAGAAGTTTCGTGAAATAATAAAATTTCTCGACCCAGTCCTGACCGTACTGCACTTTAGTGGTGCCAGGAAGACGGGCTAAATAGGCGGAGAACAGCTTGACCTTGTTGAGACTTCTCAGGTTCTTCAGGGGGACCACCTCTATGGATGGCGGAAGAAAATCTTTAGGCATATCACTGAGGACATCCTGGTTTTTCCCAAGCTGGCTGGCAAATCGCTCGAAGGCTTGAGCGCGGGATATGAAACGGATCTCCTCAACCTCATCAAAAGCTTTAATTTTGTTCATTAATTGTTGCTGCATTTCCGGAACAGGCTCTTCATCCAGGTAGACAATGAGACTGAGATCGTTGCCGAGCCTGTCGCCAAAGTTGAGCATGTTGGCGTAAATGAGATAAAAAAAAGCAAAAATCAGCACTGATATACTGACAGTCAGCAGGGTCATAAGCTGTGACCCCCAGGTCATACGCAAATTTCGACCGACCTGACGGATCACAGTGAGCCAGAAACTCATGCATCTCTCCTTACAGTTCCTGCCAGGGCATGCAGTTGTCCTTTGCGGAGTTCCATTACGCGGTGGGAAGTGTGCTGATAAAGCGACTGGTCATGGGTTGCGATGACTATCGTAGCTCCCGCTTTGTTACAATTTGTCAATAATTGCAGCACTCTTTCCGTCGTCGTTGAATCAAGATTGCCTGTTGGTTCATCGACTAAAATCATGGTCGGTGAGTTGGCAATGGCTCGAGCCAGGGCGACGCGCTGCTGCTCACCACGGGAAAGATCACCGGTGATGGTATCATGTTTGTCAACAAGGTCGAGTTGCTCCAGTAAGGTTCGAACCCGGTTTCTGATCATTTGCGGCTTCTTGTAGGAGACTTCCATGGAAATGGCAATATTTTCAGCGGTCGTTCTGTCGGTGAGGAGCTTAAAGTCCTGGTACGCTACTCCTATTTTTTGCCGCAGTTTGGCAAGCTTGAATCCTTTCATCTGGTTAATGGGTTTCCCTCCTATCTCGATTAGACCTTTGCTGGGAGAATCCATGCTGCAGAGGAGTTTAAGAAGGGTTGTCTTGCCCGCCCCGCTCATGCCGATTATAAAAAACATCTCGCCACAGGCTATGGACACGGAGATATCTTTCAGGGCGACAACATCGGGAGGATAAATTTTTGAGACTTTGATCATTTCGATCATCGTTTCTGCAGTTTTGCTCATCGTATTGCTATTTTTTGCAGGGTCGGGGGATTGTTTACATCTGTCAAGTGAACTTCATTTTTGTAAAAATATATAGTATTCCAGGCATAAACGCAATGCATCTCAGTCTAGTAAGCGTTCACCAGCACCGAATCTGTTTTGTCATTGGCCATTAAACGTACTAATAGTACAGTTTAATGGCCTTTTTCGCGCATCTCCGGTACCGGTGAATGCTTACAGCTCGGAGGTTAATCAGGATTTGGCGGTTTTCCGGTGAACGGTTACTCAGTCGATACGCAAGTTTAAAGCACATTGATAGATTTTCATCTCTAAAAATACTCGCTGTGCAATCTGCTGTCCAGCTTTGGTCCGAAGGATACTGTCAATTTACCCTTGCAAGTTCGACTGCAGTTGTTATTGTGCTCTGTTTTACTCTTCTAAGAATTTAGTGGAGTCAGGTCACACGACAGATATTATTTTTGATAATCAGGCTGTTTCGGCGGCAACCGTGCACCGTTTTTAGGCCGGTAGAATTGCATGAAGGAGATGAAAATGGATTATAGGGATACCCTTAATTTACCCAATACCGGGTTCAAAATGAAGGCTAATCTCGCCCAGAAAGAGCCGCTTATTCTCAAACAATGGGAGAAAGATCAGCTGTATTTCAGGGTTCAGGAAAAAAGTAAAGATAAACCACTTTTTGTCCTCCATGACGGTCCTCCATATGCTAATGGTAATATTCATCTGGGAACTGCCTTTAATAAAATTCTCAAAGACATAATTCTTCGTTCAAAGAGAATGGCCGGTTTTAATGCACCGTATATACCGGGTTGGGATTGTCATGGACTGCCCATAGAGCATAATGTCGACCTCGAACTGGGCGAAAAGAAGAAGACCATTCCTATTCTTTCCAAGAGAAGCGCCTGCCGGAAATACGCCAATAAATGGATTAAAATTCAAAAAGAGCAGTTTAAAAGGCTTGGAGTGCTGGGTGACTGGGACAATCCCTACCTCACTATTAACTATGAGTACGAAGCCACCATCGCCAGAGAATTTAATAAATTTCTGCTCTCCGGTGCTGTCATTCGTAATCGTAAGCCTGTGTATTGGTGCGCTACCTGTACCACAGCCCTTGCTGAGGCTGAGGTCGAGTATCATCCCCATAGCTCACCCTCGATCTATGTCAAATTTAAGGCAGACAGCGAGCTGACGGATATCGATTCGTCTCTTGCCGGAGAGAAAGTCTATTTTGTGATATGGACGACGACTCCCTGGACGCTGCCGGCCAACCTGGCTGTTGCCCTACACCCGAATTTTACTTATGCTGCTGTTGCGGTAGGTGAAGAAACCTGGATTCTCGCCCGGGATCTGGTCGAAAAAGTCATGACTGAGATCGGTCAGCAAGACTTTACCATCAAGGCAACTTTTGACGCGAAAAAATTTGAAGGTCGAAAATGCCTCCATCCTTTTATGCAGCGTGAATCCCTGCTTGTCCTCGCCGATTATGTAACGACAGAAGCGGGCACTGGTTGCGTCCATACGGCTCCGGGGCATGGCGCGGATGATTATCAAACCGGATTGCGGTACGGGCTGGAAATTCTTTCTCCAGTTGATGCCGATGGCATGTACACTGCCGAGGCAGGCCCCTATGCTGGCCAAAAAATTCCAGCGGTTAATAAAGTTATTAACAAAGATATGGCTGAGTCCGGTGCGTTGGTATATGAAGCGGCGATTAACCACAGTTATCCGCACTGCTGGCGTTGTAAGAAACCGGTTATGTACCGGGCCACGCCTCAATGGTTTATCTCCATGGAGAACAATCAACTGAGGGCCAAAGCGCTGGCAGCTATCGAAACAGTAAAATGGACGCCTGCATGGGGAATGCAACGGATCTATTCGATGGTGGAAGGGCGACCGGACTGGTGTTTGTCGCGACAACGAAGCTGGGGGGTACCGCTGACGGTCGTAAGCTGTAAATCCTGTGGCGAGGTGGTCAAGAGCAAAGCGGTTGTTGATAAAATTGACGAGCTTTTTCGCAAAGAAGGTGCGGATGCCTGGTTTAGTCATGGGGTCGGCGATTTTCTGGCTGCCGGCAGTACCTGTGCCAAGTGTGGATCAGCTGAATTTGAAAAAGAGAGCGATATACTCGATGTCTGGTTTGACTCGGGGGTAAGTCATGCCGCTGTCTGCGAACAGCGAGAAGAGCTGAGATCGCCGGCTGATCTCTATCTCGAAGGCAGCGATCAGCATCGCGGCTGGTTTCAGAGTTCTTTGCTCACCTCGATAGGGACCCGCGACCGGGCACCTTTTAAAGGGGTTTTAACCCACGGCTATGTAGTTGATGGGCAAGGTAAAAAAATGTCCAAATCCGTTGGAAACGTTGTACTTCCTGCGGAGGTTATTGAAAAATACGGTGCTGAAATCCTGCGTCTCTGGGTGGCCAGTGAAGATTATCAGGACGATATTAAGGTCTCCGATGAAATTCTTCGGCAGATTTCCGATTCCTATCGAAAAATCCGCAACACAATTCGCTATTTTCTCGGTAATCTCGATGATTTTCAGCCGGAAAAACATAGCGTTCCTTACAGTGAACTCCCGGAGCTTGACCACTGGGCGCTGGCAAAGTTTGAGGAATTGAAGGTAAAAATCATCAAAGGCTATGAAAATTATGAATTTCACGGCATTTATCAGAGGTTAAATTACTTTTGTGGGACCACTATGAGTTCCTTTTACCTCGACATTTTAAAAGATCGACTTTATACCTCCGGCACCAACTCGCATCTCAGACGTTCGGCGCAGACGGTTTTGTATACGATTCTCGATGGTATGCTCCGATTGATGAGTCCTGTCCTCTGTTTCACCGCAGCTGAGGCCTGGGATGCACTCCACGGTCGTGGTGAAAATGGTCCGATGGATGACAAGAGTATTTATTTCGCTCAGTTTCCGCCTGAAGAAAAAATTGAGTGCGATGCCCTGATGATGGATAAATGGGCCAGGCTTCTCAAGGTTCGCTCGGAGATTACCAAGGCCTTGGAAATAGCTCGTCGGGACAAGGTCATTGGCCATTCGCTGGAGGCGGAAGTGCTGGTGAAAGCAGAGGGCGATTTCGCTGAGTTTTTAAAGAATGAATGGTCAACGGTTAAAGAGATCTCGATTATCTCCAAACTTTCCCATTTAACGGTTGATACACCGCAGCATGGTGTGCGATTTACCAGTGAAGAAATCCCCGGTATTATCATTCAGGTACAACCTGCACAGGGCGAAAAATGCCTGAGATGCTGGCTGCGCTCTACAACCGTTGGCGAAAATGCAGCCCATCCCGAAATTTGCAGCCGGTGCGCCGATGTCCTGGCGGATATGGCAGAATAGTCTTAATGTGTACTTTGTGGTATAAAGCGTGGCTTATTTTATAATCATTCTCGTAACAATTGTTGCCGATCAATTGACTAAGTCACTTGTTGTTGATGTGTTGCGCTTATATGAGTCGAGGGAAATAATTTCAGGGTTTTTCAATTTAGTTTATGTTACCAACAGCGGCGCCGCCTTTAGCTTTTTGGCGGATGTGCAATCCCCGTGGCGGCACTACTTCTTCCTTGGTATTGGATCGGTGGCGCTTGTTGGTCTTACCCTTGCTTATTGGAGACTCAGAAAGTTGCATCCCCTCTATTGCTGGCCATTGGCCCTTATTGCTGGTGGTGCTGCGGGAAATCTTATTGATCGGGTTCGGTTCGGGGCGGTGATTGATTTTCTCGATTTTTATGTAGGTAATTGGCACTGGCCGGCATTTAATGTCGCCGATTCGGCTATCTGCGTTGGCGTCGGGCTTTTTTTACTTATTCCCAAAAACGGAAAATAAGTTGGAATTTTATATTATTGAAACAAGAAATAAGGATTTGAGGAAAATTTAATGAAAATTGCTGTTCTGTTCCCCGGCCAGGGGTCGCAATATCTGGGTATGGGGCAAGAATTTGTCAACAGTGACCTAGAATGTTCTGCTCTCATGGCGATGGCCGAGGCAACTTGTGAAATAAAGCTCGGCGCCTTGTGTATAGACGGGCCGATGGAAGAGCTGACCAGAGCTACCAATTTGCAACCGGCAATCACTATTACGAATCTTATCTGCTGGCAGGCATTCAAGAATGCACTGGGGAAAGATGATCTGGTGAGTTGTTTTGCCGGGCACAGTCTGGGGGAGTATTCGGCTCTGTTTGCTGCCGGAGTTATGAGTGCCGAGGATACCATGCGGCTCGTCAGCAAGAGAGGCGCGCTTATGGAGCGGGAAGGAAAGCTCTATCCAGGTGGAATGCGGGCAGTTCTCGGGCTGGATATCATAGCCATAGAAGAGCTTGTCGACAACTACCGGGGACCCGGTGTGGTGACTGCCGCCAATCATAACACCCCCCTGCAAATTGTTATATCAGGCTCTATGGATGCGCTGGACGAAATTGGCAGGAGTGCCGAAGCACTGGGGGCTAAGGTTATTGCCTTAAACGTCAGTGTTGCCAATCATTGTCCACTGGTAGCCGATGCAGTTCCCGATTTTGCTGAGTTTATGGCGGATATCGAATTCAAGTCACCGCAAATCCCCGTTTATTTCAATGCATCTGCCACCAAAGAAAGCGATACGAACACAATCAAAGAAATAATGGCCAGCCAGATAGTGGCGAAAGTTCGATGGTATGAAATTATCGTAGCGATGCTGGCAGAGGGGGTCGATACGTTTGTTGAGGTTGGCCCAAAGAATGTGATGACGGGAATGATGCGTAAAATTGTCCCCAAAGGGACAAAAGTCACTACTTTGCAATTTGACACTCCGGCATCGCTGGCAGAATGTATCGAGAAGATAAGAACGTGATTGAAAAATATAAAAACAAAGTATTGGCCGGGCACGATCTGGAGTTTGGTGAGGCCCTGGAGCTGGCGACGACAGCTGATTCCGCTGAACTTTATCAGGCGGCGGATGCTCTGCGACAGGCGCTGCATAAGAACAGTCTCGATCTTTGTTCCATCGTGAATGCTAAGTCTGGAAAATGCTCGGAAGATTGCAAGTTTTGTGCGCAGTCTTCGCATTACGACGTCGAGGTCGTTACCTACGATACAGTCGATGTGGTCAAGGCTATAACGCTTGCTAAAGAGAATGAGCAGCACGGTGTGCAGCGATTTTCTCTCGTCACTGCCGGTCGATCCGTCTCTGAAAAAAATCTCAAAGAATTCCAGCAGATTTATAAGCAGCTCCAGGATCAAACGAAGCTATCATTGTGCGCCTCCATGGGTTTTCTGACTGCCGAAAAGGCGCTGAAACTTAAAGAAATGGGGGTAAGCCGGTACCATTGCAACCTTGAAACGAGCCGAAGTTTCTTCCCTCAGGTGTGCACTAGTCATACCTGGGATGAGAAGGTGGCCACCATCAAGATTGCCCGGGATGCTGGAATGGATATTTGTTCCGGCGGCATCGTCGGTCTGGGTGAGAGTCTTGAACAGCGTCTTGAGCTGGCTTTCGAGCTGCGCGAACTTGAAATTTTGTCTATTCCCTTAAATATTCTCACACCCATTAAAGAGACGCCTTTTGCCGAAATTGAACCTCTCAGCGTGGCCGAGGTCCTCACCTGTGTGGCCATGTTCCGGTTCATTAATCCGATGGCTGTAATTCGGCTGGCAGGTGGGCGAAATCTGTTGGGCGAGGAACAGGAAAAATGTTTTACAGCCGGCGCCAACGGAGCCATTGTCGGTAATTATCTGACCACCGTCGGTAATAATCTCGCCGAGGATATCGCCATGTTTCGGGCTCTTGGGTTTGATGTGGTCGACACCAAAAAATAACTGTTCGACAAAGCGAGGAGTAAAGCATCGCGTGGAAAAGGATATAGCCGAGCAGTTGCGGCTCGATCGGACGCATATTTGGCATCCGTATACATCAATCGATAACCCGCAGGAAGTCTTTCTGGTCGAATCGGCTGAAGGGGTCAGGATTCGACTGCAGGACGGACGTGAATTGATCGACGGCATGGCCTCCTGGTGGTCGGTTATTCATGGTTACAATAATCCTCACCTTACCAAAGTAGTCCAGGACCAAGCCGCAAAGCTGGCCCATGTCATGTTTGGGGGGTTGACCCACCGCCCAGCTATTCAACTTGCGCAACTGCTGATAGCGAATACGCCGGCGGGTTTGGAACGAGTCTTTTTTTGTGATTCCGGTTCAGTGGCGGTGGAAGTGGCCATGAAAATGGCGATTCAGTACAATTATGCCAAGGGGATTTCAGGTAAAAATCGGTTTTTAACTATTAAGTCAGGTTATCACGGCGATACTTTTCATGCCATGTCGGTCTGCGATCCGGTCAACGGCATGCATCAGATTTATCAGGGAATTCTTCCTGAGTATTTTTTTGCCGATACGCCCCGTTGCCGTTTCGGAGGTGAGTGGGATGATGCGGACATTCTTTCTCTTGAGGAGTTGTTGGCACAAAATCATTCCACCATATGTGCGGTCATTCTGGAGCCGATTGTCCAGGGAGCGGGAGGGATGCGCTTTTACCATCCGCAGTATCTTCGTCGGGTTCGGGAGCTGTGCGATGTATATCAAGTTTTACTGATCGCCGATGAAATAGCTACCGGATTTGGCCGGAGCGGAGAGCTGTTTGCCTGCAATCATGCAAGAATATCTCCGGATATACTTTGCCTTGGCAAAGCTCTGACCGGTGGTTATATGACGCTTGCTGCTGTTCTGGCAACAACTGAAGTCGGGTATGTGATTTCCCAGGGAGAGCCAGGCGTTTTTATGCATGGCCCCACTTTTATGGCGAATCCTCTTGCCTGCAGTGTAGCCGTTGCCTCCATTGAACTCCTCCTTGCAGCCGACTGGCGGAAAAATATTGGTCGCATCGAGACGGCATTGAAAAAAGGTCTTGAACCGTGCCGCCGGTTAAACGGAGTGAAGGATGTTCGGGTTCTTGGTGCCATTGGTGTGGTGGAGCTAGTACAGCCGGTGAAGATGGCCAGAATTCAACAAAGATTTGTCGACAACGGGGTCTGGGTTCGACCATTTGGTCGTTTGGTCTATGTAATGCCGCCTTATATTATAGCGAATCAGGAGCTGCACATTCTGACCGAAGCTATCTGCCGGGTAGTGGAGGATGAACTGTCGGTATGAGCAATTTCTACGAAAAAGCTTTGCAAAAATTGCTGGCAGAAGGGAGGTTAAGAGAGTTTAAGCCGCTATCTGGCCGCAACGGCTGTCATATTGTCCATCGCGGTCGGGAAATGCTCAATCTTACCTCCAACGATTATTTGGGGCTGGCAGGGGATAAACGCCTGCATGAAAAATTTTACAGTACCATGATCGATGGAAATCTACTCGACCACTTCGGCCTTGGGGCGGCCTCTTCACGTCTTTTGACCGGCGACAGCATTGTAGCTCATCTGCTTGAACAGACACTGCGAGATACCTATACGAAAGAGGCATGTCTGCTTTTTAATTCAGGATATCATGCCAATATTGGTATCCTACCGGCCTTGCTTGGCAAAAACGATCTTATTCTGTCCGATAAGCTGAACCATGCATCCATTATGGACGGCATGCGTCTGAGCCAGGCTCAGTATAAGCGCTACCGGCACTGCGATTATGATCATCTCGCTGAGTTGCTGAAAAAATATCGAAATAACTTCAAGAAGGTCATCATCGTCAGCGAATCAGTCTTCAGCATGGATGGAGATGTCGCCGATATCGGCCAGCTTGCCCGATTGAAAACCGAGCACGATTGCATGCTGTACCTTGATGAAGCGCATGCTCTTGGTCTTTACGGTCCTCATGGTTTGGGTATGGCCGAAGAACAGGGCCAGCTCGAGTCCGTTGATTTTCTGGTCGGTACCTTTGGCAAAGCCCTGGCTTCGATTGGCGCCTTCGTCCTCTGTTCTGCGGTGCAGCGCGAGTATCTTATCAATCACAGCCGGTCCCTGATTTTTACTACTGCTCTGCCGCCGGTTGTCCTGCACTGGAACCATTTTATTTTTCAAGAGATGCTGGATCGTGATGGTGCAAGGACCTGCTTGAAAAAGCTGTCAGCTCAGTTGCGGCAAAGTCTGATCAAGCATGCTTTACGAACAGACGGGGCGACCAATATTGTCCCGGTACTGCTTGGCGACGACAGCATTGCTCTCGCATTGGCGGAAGCCATGCAGGAACGTGGCTATCTTATTTTTCCGGTCAGGCCGCCTGCGGTCCCCGAGGGTACTGCACGCTTTCGGCTTTCGCTTACCGCTGATATGCACTGGATGGACATTGCCGAGGTAGCTGAGGACATTGCAGAGCTGATGCCTCATTTCACCGTATAAATTTACTGATACAATGGAAGTATGCTGGCTCCATAAAAACAATCGACAAAACCTCATCATCTTCTGTAACGGCTGGGGCATGGATGGTTTTCCCTTCCAGGCGCTCGGCAGCGTGGATTACGATGTGTTTATGCTCTATGACTATCGCGACCTGTGCAGTTCTTTTTCGCTTGAGACGATACAGCAGGGCTATCGTCAGGTTGTTCTGATCGGCTGGTCAATGGGAGTTTGGGTTGGGCAGAAGCTTTTCGCCGGAAAAAAACATGTATTTCATAGGACGATCGCAATCAATGGGACCCTTTGTCCGATTGATGATACATATGGTATTCCGGTAGAGGTATATGATACAACACTGGCCGATTTTGGTGAGAGTACCCGGCTGAAGTTTTATCACAGGATGTGCCGGGATAAAAGGAGTTACAGCTCATTTCTGGCCAGGCAACCACAACGTTCGCTGGAAGATCAAAGGGAAGAGTTGGTCGCTTTAAAAAAAATGGTCAATTGTCGTTCTGCTGAAGAATCGCTGTATGAAGAAATCATTGTGGCGGATAAAGATTTTATTGTGCCAACTGCCAATCAGTTCCATTTTTGGCAGGCCAAGCGGGTGACGCCGGTTGCCGGGTTTCATTTTCTGTTTAATCTTTGGCCAAGCTGGGAGCAGCTCCTTGACTGTACCGGCGTGACTCCAGGTCCCCCCAAATAAAATCATTCTCGGATACCATGTTTTGAAAACAACAGATACCCCACATTCGCTACAACTTGACAAACAGCTCATCGCTGAATCTTTCAGAGCAAGTGCTGCGACCTATGAAGATAATGCTACAGTTCAGAGGGACATAAGTCGGCAACTTGTCACTTTTCTGCAGGCTCTCGAGTCCATAAACGTTGCACGAGTTCTCGAAATAGGCTGTTGTACGGGGATATTGACGGAACTCCTAGTAGAAAAATTGCACATTAACACGCTGTATCTCAACGATATCGTCGAAGATTTCTGTGCAACAACCAGCCAGCGCATCGCCAAAAGTGTCGTGCAGGTAGAATCTCTTCCAGGTGACATTGAAAAATGTTTACTGCCGGCAGAACTGGACCTGGTTATTTCCTCGGCGACCTTACAGTGGATAGCTGATCTGCCTGCCCTTTTCTGCAACATTCATCGGGCGCTGCGCGTTGACGGATATTTGATTTTTTCTATTTTGGGACCCGGAACAATGGGAGAAATAAGTGAGTTGACTGATCGCAGTCTGCCATATCATTCAAAGGATAGTCTTAAGCAAATGTTGACCAATCGTTTTCGCATCATTTCCCTGCAGAGCGAGACCAGCAAAATATATTTTCCAACTGTACGTGAAGTTCTGCTGCATATCCGGCATACAGGAGTAGGAGGGCTTGGCCGACGCAAATGGCTGCAGGGTAATTTCAAAGAATTTAACCGGCAATACCGCAGCCGTTTTGCATCAGAAAGAGGTTTCCCGGTCACCTATGCGTCGACTTTTATCGTCGCAGAGAAAAAATAAGCGGTAAGGAAAATATGGCTACATCAAGAGTTTATTGTGTTTCCGGTATCGATACGGATATTGGCAAAACCATTGCCACCGGGCTTCTCGCCAAATCCTGTCAGGAAAAAGGGGTCCGGACGATCACCCAGAAAATTGTCCAGACTGGCTGCACGGGCCTTAGTGAGGATATTCTTCGCCACCGAGAAATAATGGAAATGGAGTTGCAGCAAGTTGATTTAAATGGTTGTACCTGTCCCTATGTCTTTTCTGTTCCATGTTCGCCACATCTGGCAGCAAAGCTGGATAACCAGACAATTGACTGCAATGTCATTCGTTCCGCCACAGCCTCGCTTTTGCAACAGTTTGAGTTGGTTTTTCTTGAGGGCGTAGGCGGTCTCTTTGTGCCTTTGAACGAAGAAGAGACGTTTATCGATTATCTTGAGAAAGAGAGCTATCCACTCATTCTCGTGAGCAGTTCACGGCTGGGGTCGATTAATCACACACTCTCTGCCTTGACACTGGCTCGATTACGCAATATTGAAGTGATTGCGATTTTGTATAACCTTTTTGCAGGTACTGACCCAAGGATTGAACGAGATTCAAGAGAAGTGTTTTCCAGGTATATGCAAAAAAATGGCTTTACTGGTCCGGTAATTGATCTCTTTGATCTTGCAAAATACCAGAGTGGTTTAGAGAAATTGGATTTTTTGGACATATGAAATAAGAAGAGATCACAAAGGAAAGAGTCTATGCAAAGTGGACAGAAGATATGTTTGTGTTGTAAGTATTTCCGGCTGGAAAGTGTCGATGCAGGCCTCTGTCGTGTGAATAAAGATACAGACAAAAATTATCCGGCAAAAAATAACAACGATCATTGTCTCAATTGGCATGACTGTGGCCAGCAATATTTTATCCGTCTCGGATGGATAAAGAGCAAAACCGACGCATCCAACGTTTGATGGCGTCCTCAAAAGCTTGATCTCCTTCGATGCACCCAGGGGGCACTCTCTTTAGGCGTATAGCGGATTTTTCGAAATCTGCGCGTATCTGCCTCGCCCTCTCAAGTGGTTTACTTTAAGTTCTTACGAGATTATCACGTTTGACAACTGCGTGCGCCGGTGAAAGAGTAACCATAGTACGTTAAGAGTTCATGCGATGATTGCCAACGAAGGTATCTTCTTGCCTTTGGATGTTGTAAAATTTCTATTGCACTAGGTGTAGATGTGTCTTTTATATTTTCAAAATTTCAATCCGTTACAACAACAATAGTATTTACTTGCCTGGTTATTGTTTTAGCTGGCTTCACCGATACCGCTTTTTCCTCTCCCTCCAGTTTAACCTCCTCCTGTCTGTCGACAAACTGGCCTTCCGAGGTGAGCAGCTTGGTTGCGGATCCATCTCTCGTGCGTGGTAAACTAAAAAACGGGTTTCGCTATGTCCTTAAAAAAAACCACGAACCGGCACATCGGGTAGCAATATATCTTGCTGTGCAGGCAGGATCTCTCAACGAAACGGATAGTCAGCGAGGGCTGGCCCATTTCCTTGAACATATGGTATTCAATGGTTCGACTCATTTCCCCCCGGGCAGCTTGGTCAACTATTTTCAATCGCTGGGAATGAGTTTTGGTGGCGATACCAATGCCCGAACCACACACGATCAGACCGTCTATAATATTATCCTGCCGACTGGCTCCGAAAAAGATATAGAATCCGGGTTTCAGGTTATGGCCGATTATGCCAGAGGGGCTTTATTGCTTGAAAGTGAAATTGACAGGGAGCGAGGAATAATTTTAGCTGAGAAACGGACTCGAGATTCTGCCGAGTACCGGACGATTGTTGCTGGCAGTGATTTTGCCTTTCGCGGAACACGCTATCCTGAAAGGATGCCGATTGGCATACAAGAGATTTTGGAAAAAGCAGATCGTGATCTGCTTAAATCTTTTTATGACGCATGGTACAGGCCGAATAATATGATTTTGGTCGTCGTAGGCGATATAGACCCGCAACGTATAGCGAATAGTATAGACAAGTACTTTTCCAAGCTTGTGCCGGCTGGTCCGGAACCTGAATGTTCTGGTTTTGGCAGACTGCAGCAGTCAGGAGTCGAAGCATTTTATCATTATGAACCGGAACTTGGCAAAACCAACGTATCCATCCAAAGTCTCTGGGATTTGCCACTGGAAAATGATTCCCTCGAATTGGAAAAAAAAGAGCTGCTTGGTATTATGGGATCGATGATCATGGAATATCGACTCCAACGTATACAGGAAAAAACAAAGGCTCCTTTTGCGCGTGCTGGTTATTATTCCGGCGATATCGTCAACCGTATCGGCTATGCATCTCTTGCCGCCCAGGTAGATGCCAGCCATTGGCAGGAGTCTGTAACTACTTTAGACCTGATTCTGCGCCAGGCCTTGATGTATGGATTCACAGATAATGAAGTTGAACGGGTCAAAAAAGAGATCTTGTCCCAGTTGGATGCCAGGGTCTTGACGGCGGACTCAGAAGATTCTCGAAGTATCGCCAACAGGATTATCGAACATCTCGGGAATAATCGAGTATATCAGTCCGCCCAACAGGAAAATGTCCTGTATGGGCCACTTACCAGAAAAATCACTCCTGCTGAGGTGACTGCGGCTTTTCAGGACAGATGGAGTCATCAGAGTAGGCTGATCTCGGTGACGGGTGATGTCGTTCTTGGAGAATCAGGCGTAGCGGAGATAGCATCACTCTACCGCAAATCAACGAAGGAGCCGGTGGTTGAATCGATCAGTGAGAATCCAACAATATTCCCATATTTACCGCCATTACCTGCCAGTGGTCCTCCACAAACAAGTCATTTCAAGGATATTGATGCAGAGAGACTTCTCTTTCCAGGCGGCTTGGTCGTCAACCTGAAAAAAACCCCCTTTGAAGAAAATAGAATACGGGTCCGTGCGGTTTTTGGTTCGGGCAAAAAAAATGAGCATTCTCCAGGCCTGTCCATGTTTCTAGAGGACGTGATTAATGACTCGGGAAGCGGAAAAATGAGTCAATCGACCATTGATGAGGTGCTGACCAGTAGCTCGATAAAGATGTCTTTTAAAGTTGAAGATTCGGCTTTTTCATGGACAGGTGATGTACTGGCCAAGGATTTTGAACTGTTTAGTCAGGTTTTGTACCATCTTCTCCTCGATCCCGGCCTTCGTGAAAATATCTTTTCTCGAGTTAGGGGTAATTATGAGCAGATGTATCAAAGGATCAGTCAGAATATAGAGGGGGCGATGCCCCTTGCGGTCCAGCCATTTTTAGCCGATTATAATAAAAAATTCGGTCTGCCGCCCTGGTCGGATGTGGCTAAGGTGACCTTCGCCGACCTGAAGAAATGGGCTCTTCCCCTTATTCGTCCGGGAGATCTGGAAATATCCGTAGTGGGTGATTTTGACCGGGATGAGGTCGTTGCTGTGCTGACTAAATATTTTTCCGGTATTGCTCTGCAACCCACCGCAGTCCCTGTCTCACCTGTGGTGCATTTCCCTGTCGGCAAAAAGCTTCTAGTAAAAGTAGGCACTTCGGTTGAGAAATCTTTGATCGTTATGGCCTGGCCGACAGACGATTTCTGGGATATCCATAGAACAAGACGATTGCATCTCTTAGCCAGTGTGTTTGCTGACAGATTGCGAGAGACCATCCGGGAAAAATTAGCCGCCAGCTACTCGCCAAATGTTGCCAGTTTCACGAGTCGGGACTACCAAAATTATGGTTATCTTATTTCCCAGGTGGTGGTCAAACCGGGTACTGAAAATGGTATCATTCAGGAAATATTCAGAATAAGTGACCAATTGCAAAAAGAGGGTATAACCGCCGATGAACTGACACGAGCCAAAGGGCCGCTTATGACGTCGCTGCAGGAAAATATCCGCACCAACCAGTACTGGTTGAATTCTGTATTGGCTCTTTCGGTACGATACCCGCAGCAATTGGTATGGCCGAATACAATTATCAACGACTTCTCCGCAATGAGTGTCGCCGAAGTCAATGAACTGGCCGCTATGTATCTGCAGAACGACAGTGCTGCGATAGTGCGAGTGACACCAGAAAATACCCACAATGACAAGGTTGCCGTCACTACAGGTACAAAATAAATATCTGGTACCAAAAAAAATGTCTTATTGTGCATAATAGCTGATTAAATTGATAGGGTTTCAATAGAGGGTATGATCGAGCTGGCGTGAAATACAATAATGCAGCAATGTATATCGGGGGAGGGCTTGCTATGCATATTACGGAGATCGAAAATGACCAGAGGACAAGCAATAGAACTGTGCAGTCCGGTCAACGCATACGAAAATATCGCAGAGTATTAAGTTCAGATCTTGTCGGCGATCTTGTCGACGGGCAGAAAATAATTGGTGGGATTGTTGAAAATATTTCTCCCGGCGGTTTTGAAATTACCAACCTGCCAAAATCGTTTGCCGCCGAAAAACACATTTACACGACTGTCCTTTCCGGTGGCGGTAAACATTATAAGATATTGGCCAGGCCCCGATGGAGAAAAAAGAAGGGCGAGTACCATATAGATATGGGCTTTAAAATACTCGATGCTCCTTGGCAGTGGCTGGAGCTTACCCTACCAAAACAATTGTAAATGCATTTACTACCAGCTCAAATATTCAAGACATTGGGCATATACACCACGGGGGTCATCAACAGGCAGGATGTGCTCCAGGTGCTGGGTGAGTGTTTTTTTGAAGCGGATGGCTGCAGGTAACTGCCCGGGCTGAGATTCCGCCCAAAACGCTTGACCAGTAGTAAGAAACTGCAGAAACTGATCTCTGATTGATACCGGAGGTCGGATATATTCCGTTGTATACTTTTGTAGATTGGCCAGTTGGGCCGCAGCATCAATAGCGTCTTCGAGGGAGCCTAGATTGTCAATTAAACCAAGAGACTGCGCTGTCTTCCCGTCATAAACGCGACCTTCGGCGAGTTCAGCAACCCTGCTTTGCTCCATATTTCTGCCATTGGCGACTATTTGCAGAAACTGCCGGTAATTGAAATCAATTGACAGTTGAATAGCATCTTTGAGCGGTTTTGGCAGAGGCTGAGTGATATCGAGGCCTGCGGCCAGTGGCGTGGTTCCCAGGCCATCGCGATATACCCCGAGTGCGGCTAGAGTTCTCTCGAAGGTAGGGATGGCCCCGAAAATACCAATTGAACCGGTAATTGTTGCTGGAGAAGCCCAAATTTCATCGGCGTCGGCGGCGATCCAATAACCACCCGAGGCAGCGACTGCGCCCATCGACACGACAATCGGTTTGCCACTTTTTTTAAGTTCAAGCAGCTCCTGGCGTATGATCTCAGACGCAAAGGCAGAGCCGCCCCCTGAATTGATACGCAGGACGAGTGCCTTGACTTCCTTTTTTTCACGGGCATTCCTGATGAGCTGGGCCAGCGAGTCGCCGCCAATCATGCCCGGCGGCTGTTTTCCCGGTAGAATAGTTCCTTCGGCGATAATAAGTCCTACCTTTTGTTGTTCGGTCGTCTCTTCCTGGTATGAGGGCGTTATAGAACTCAGATAGTCAGCAGATGTGAGTATTTTGGCTGCCCCCGAGGCGGCAGGCGTCAGTGAATCCAGATAGGCAGTTGCTTCCTGCCTGGTGGCTATCTGATCCACCAAACCGGTTGCAAGAGCTAATTGTGCGGTGTTGCCGCCTGTGGAACCGAGCGCTTCGGCTATATTGTCTGTGTAATGCTGAATGGCAGCGGGAGAAATGTTACGTTGCTTTGCTATCTCGGCGGTATACACCTGCCAGAGTGATGTGAGCCACAACTCATTCTGCTGCTGATCTGCAGGTGACATCGAGTTGCGGGTAAAGGGCTCAATGGCCGATTTATAGGTACCTATCTTGAAGACATTATAATTGATTTTAAGCTTTTCCAGAGCGTCCTTAAAATAGAGGTGATAGACGCCGAAGCCGTGAATATCCACTCCGCCCATTGGATTAACAATCACCTTTGTCGCGTGTGCCGCCAGAAAGTACTGCGCCTGAGTATAATAGTCTTCTACGGCAATCACGCTCTTGCCGGTTGCTTTAAAACGTTCGAGTGCCTCTCCAACGGTCTGCAGCTGGTTCAGGCCTGCCTTCGACATGTCTTTCAGATTAAGAAGCAATACTGCGATGCGATTGTCTGTTGCGCTGTTATTAATAATATCCAAAATGTCCTGCAGGGCTGTTTCAGGTTCTGGAGCATCAAAACTCAATGACTCGCCAAAGAGTTTCTCAAAAGAATTGAGCAGCTTTTTTTCTTCGACGATGTCCCCGGAAATATCTAAACTGAGTACTGCACCAATTGGAATTTGTGCAACTTCTCGAGGTTTTAAAGCGAAAAAAATTGCCAGAACAGCAAGTAGCAGCAGGGCATTGAGTAAAAAGTTTCTGATAAAGGAAAAAAATCTGCCGATATATTTAAATACGTTTACAATAGCAAAGAATAAAAGTTTCATGATTTGTGGAGGCTCTTTTAGTGACTTAGAAATAATTTCTTGTGTTTTGTACAAGAAATTATTTCGTGAAGGAACTTATCCCGCGAAGCTTTTGGGCGGGATTAGTGCCTTGGGCGTTTGGGCGGGATTAGTGGCTTAGACAATTATAAATAAAGTAGAATCAGCAGCGCCCTGCTAAGATAACCATATTTCCGGATAGGTACAACAAGTTACAAGCTCCCTTGGTGCATAAAAGGAAATACCAGCTGAATGGGTATCCTTTTGTTGCCGGTAAGTTTTGAAACCGAGAGGCCAAGGAGGCGGACTTTTTCGGAGCCCGCATCTGTTGTAGCCAGTAGTCCGGGGAGTAACGAGAGCATAGCAGCACTGGAATAGATTGGTGTCTGCACTGTTTGCGACCGTGTTATTGTTGTAAAATCCTGGTACCTGATTTTGAGGGTGAGAGTGAACCCGCCGGTTTGCTTCTTTTTCAGCGAGTATTCGATCTGCTCGGCAAGATGAGATAAAATAGTGTCTATTTCACTCAGGTCGCTGGTATCACAGTAAAGAGTTGTTTCACTACCGATCGATTTTCGTTCCCGGCTTGGCTCGACGGGCCTCTCGTCAATGCCGCGCACGATATTATACAGAAAAGATCCTGTCTTACCAAAATGAAAAATGAGCTTTTCTTGTTCCATCCGGCGGAGATCGTTGCCGGTTTTGATGCCCAGGCGCAGCATCTTTTTTTCGGTGACTTTGCCGACACCAAAAAACTTTCGAATAGGCAGTAAAGAAAGAAAATCGACCGCTTTGTCGGGAGGAATTGTCGTCAGTCCGTTTGGTTTATTAAAGTCTGAGGCAACTTTTGCTAAAAATTTATTGAAAGAAATCCCAGCAGATGCGGTCAATTCGAGTTCCTGGTAAATCTCGGCTCGAATTCGTTGCGCTAGTATTGTGGCCGATGGATGATTCTGGCTGTTTGTTGTTACATCAAGAAAAGCCTCGTCAATCGACAGGGGTTCGACGAGTGGGGTATAACGACGAAAAATAGCCATCAGCTGGGTTGAAATTTCCCGATATCTGTCCATGCGCGGCCTGGTAAAAATGGCATGTGGACACAGTCGTATCGCCTGAGAGCATGGCATCGCCGAGTGCACTCCAAAGCGACGTGCCTCATACGAGCAAGCGGCGACGACACCTCTTTCTTCCGGTTTACCGCCAACAATCAGGGGTTTTCCCCGGAAAGCGGGAGTATCTTTTTGCTCGATAGACGCAAAAAATGCATCCATATCGATGTGCACGATTTTTCGCTTACTGTACATGCTCGTCGGGGCGACAAAAGAAAAAAGGTTTGTGGAATGTGTAGTTGGACGTCTCTATATTGGCCTTTTCGGGAATAAATTACGATAGTTTTTCTGCTCTGGAACGTTATTTCGTGACCATGGAACAAACATTGACATCATCAGGCGTATATTCAGCTTCATGAAAGATGAAAAATATGTTATCTCAAGGAATTATCCAGCAAATGATATCTCAATACATCTACCTTTGGCGATAGCTGTGAGGCTGTCAATGATACTTTATGAATAAAAATGAAATTATCGGATCAAGTCTGCTTTTTGAAGGTCTTCCGGCGCAGCAAATAGAGGCTCTTGCTGCTATTGCCATTCTTAAGACCTATGAGAAGGGTGAGAATATTTTTTTTGAAGGGGATAAAGGTATTGGTTTTTTCATGGTCGGTGAGGGCCGGGTGAAAATATTTAAGGTTTCTTTTGCCGGGAAAGAACATATCCTGCACATATTCGGTCAAGGCGAACCCTTTGGTGAGGTTCCGGTTTTTCACGGGGCGCCATTTCCGGCAACGGCTGAAGCTTTAGTGAAAACCAGAGCTCTTTTTTTTCCTCGCGATAAATTTGTCCTGCTGGTCGAGGTCAATCCTTCGTTAGCTCTGAATATGCTCGCTGTCTTGTCGCAACGCTTACGCAGGTTTGCCAGTCAGATTGAGAGCCTCTCCTTGAAGGAAGTCCCCGCTCGACTCGCCGGTTATTTGCTCTACCTCAGTCATGAACAGGAGGAGAGCGACGAGGTTGAGCTCGACATTTCAAAAGGTCAGTTGGCCAGCCTTTTGGGAACGATCCCGGAAACCTTGTCGCGCATTTTCGCGAGGATGAGCGAGGAAGGTCTCATTCAGGTCAACGGCAGAAAAATCAGTCTGCTCGATAGGCAGAGGTTAAGCGAAAAAGAATAATTGTTATCGTTTGAGTGGAACAGCGAGAATCCGTTTGCCGTTGGGATTGAGTTTAAATTGTCGATTTGAAACTGTTTTATCAAGTTTCATGGTTCGGTTACCTATCCGAATGATGGTTCCGGTGAAGATCGTGCCGACCACATCAATTTTAATGTCCTCGATAGCAATACCTCCATCACTGTTATAGTCTTCATTTTGTTCGGCATTGTTGGTATCTCCGATCTTACTTTCCTCCTCCGGGCCGGCAACTTTTGAATATTTACCGGTTCCCGGGATCAGGTTGAGGCGCAGCAGCATGAGCTTGGTCTCGGCGAGCTGTTTTTCCATTTGGCGGATTTTTTTAGACGTGGAGCTTCCCCTATATCGTTGAATCCATTGAATGATGGCGTCCTGCTGTTGATTTATGCTGGTTTTTAGCTCGTCCAGATGGGCAAGACGCTCCGCTACAGTGCCAGCGGCAATGATCGACGGGGCGCTGTTTTCCGCACCTACATTGCCAATGGTTATGTTGCCTCCGGCGATCGTTCGACCGCCCATAATAATGCTCAGATTATGACAGCGGATATCCGAACCTGCGGCAATCTCACTATAGTAGGATTGTTTTCGTAAGACAACAATACCGCCGCATTGCAGCGATCCCTGCTCAATGAAATTGACATCGGCATCGCCTTTTACATGGATGGTACTGTTCTTTCCAGTTGTACCGCCTTGTACGACCAGATTTCCATCGCAGATGATAGAGGTAGACAGGATACTGCCGGATATTTTGAGATCCCCGCCCACAGTAACACGAAAACCCGGCTGCACGGAACCGAGAATGGTGATGGCATTCATGCTTTCGACGTTGCCGGTGTCAAAGTCAATATCGGTTGCAATGGTTTGATGGGAAAGAACTTTGATAATGGTATTGTTGACAATGGAGAGAACACCGTCTTTAGTGGCGCAAACCTGCATTGTTTCTTCGTTGAACCGTGCATCGCCTTGAACTTGTATCTTGATATCTTTTCCTGGAATGGCCAGGGTCTCTTTGCCGTAGACATTGATCCCCGGTTTGCCTTGGACTGCTGGAATTTTTGTTGCAATGCACTGGCCGGCAGATACCCCGACCATTATCCGCCTGTCCCGAAAGTCAATGTTGCCATTTTCGAGAAGGGTGCCAGCAATCGGCCCGATTTCCAGATCATATCTGAGGTATGCATCGCTACTTTTCCCAACACCTTGGCCGTTGGCTATGACAAATTTTTTAAATTCGTTGTCCTTTTCGGCAAGGGAATTCTGGACATCTTCGATGGCCTCGTTGTTTATCCCGAAAACAATTGTGTCTTCGGCTAGCAGTTTTCGTAGCTCAGTTCCTTGCAGAGAGTGACCATTTTCGAGCGGAGGATGGATAGCAATACGTACCTGCATGGCATCTGGTGCAATCACCAGGAGCGGTTCTACCGAGATTAATATAACCGGATCGGGACTGTCGGCGCGACTCAATTTCTGCAATTTGGGATATCCAGCAACTGTGGCGAAAATTGCATCCCCTTCTTCTGAAAGATGGGCACAGGCACCTGGTTCAAGATGAGGTTTTTCAAAACCTTTAGCAGAAAACCTTTCGAAATTTGGAAAATTGGCGAGAAGTTGACCTGCTCGCACAAACTCGGAAACTGCAATTTTGTCTGTAGTGTAATCTTCACCGATCTTGATCATTTGCGACGAGAAGTGGTATGTAGGCTCTAAAACTTTTTTTTGCTTATTTGGTTCTGTTGTTTTTTCATCCATGTAATTTTTCGGTCCTGAAGCTAAAAGTGATCAATTTTGCCTTAATTTGTCTTATGCTATCATAAGTATCGGTAGGATAGTATTTATTTTTAAACGGTATTTGATCCCGCCGGTAGATCTTTGCTGATAATAATTAGAATGGCGATAGCGTAACGCTCTACAGGAAGATGTGCTACTGTGGGCTGGGGTGGTAGGAATCAGCTGTGAAAATTGTTACGATTTTATAAGTCCATTTTAGGGGATGGTTCGTGCTTCTCCTGGTATTGCTGGTGTAGCAGGGCAATCTCTTTCTCTCGAAGACAGATAGAACTTGCTTTGTGGGGATATTTACCTTTTTTGTCCTGATAAAATGCCTGGATGCGGGCAAAATCGCCGATAATATCCCCCGATGGCACTATTACAGGACCTAAACCAATGGTCTTCGTCGGATAATCGATAAATCCCAGACAGATATTGACATGGGCCTGTACAGCTATTTGGTAGAAACCGGCTTTCCAGTGATCTTTTTTCGCGCGGGTGCCTTCAGGTGCAATAGCCAGAATGAGCCGGTCTCTTGCTGCAAAGTTGCGTACCATGTCGTCGATGAACCCGCCTCTTGCTTTTCTGTTAACAGGTATGCCGCCGATTTTTTTAAAAAAACTGCCGACAGGTCCCTTAAACATGGTATGTTTGCCTATCCAGGAAAAGCGCATTCCCAGCGCGGAGAGGGCCAGCAAGGTCATAGGGAAATCCCAGTTGCTGGTGTGCGGCGCACCAATGATAATGATTTTATTTTCTGCCGGTACTTGTGGTTCAAGATGCCAGCCAAGCTGAGAAAGAAAAAATACAGCCAGGGTCTTGAGCATGGGTGTAACACCTGTGGAGGAGGATTATTGCTTTACTGGAGGGAATTGGGCAAGTACTGTCTCAACCATTTCTTTGACACTGCGGGTGATCTCATCCGGGGGTGAGTGGATATATACCTCGCGGGTCCCCGTTCCTCTCCAGGCCATCTGTCTGGTCGCGGCCGAATGGATATTGATGACCAGAGTGCCCCTATCGTACTGCCGGACTGAATTCCCCGTACTCATGCCCACTCCACCATAACGGCTATAGCGACCGAAACCGAAACCAAAACCTGTATCAAAGGTATCGGTCTCAATTCTACTGGTAACCGTATAGGAATAGGAGACAAGAAAAATTGGTTGTGCAGCCTGAAAAAATCCTCGTTTGGTAAGAGTTTCATCGATAGCGGCTTTAAACCGTTTTGCCAGCAGCTCATCGCTTTCGAGAAGATCTCCGATTTCAGATGGTTGCTTGGTATTCCAGGCATAGGTATTTTTCTTGTCAAACACATAGCTTGTGTCATAATCCTGACTGACCTGCATTGTCGCGCAAGACGATATAAAGAGGGCAACCAGAGCCAGGAGGAGGGGAAGCAGGTTAGACACCCTGAAAGAATCACCCCGCTTGGGGATGTTGATGCATTTTGTTTTCATCGGGCCCCAAAAAATAAAAAGTTGAATAAATACTAGTTATTGTTCTGATTTCAGCACTGCCAGAAAAGCCGTCTGGGGAATATCGACATTGCCGATGGTCTTCATCCGTTTCTTGCCGGCCTTTTGTTTTTCGAGGAGTTTTCTTTTCCGAGAGATATCCCCCCCGTAACACTTGGCGGTGACGTCTTTTCTCAATGCCGATATGGTTGTTCTGGCAATAACCGCCCCGCCTATTGCTGCCTGTATAGCAATTTTAAACATTTGTCTGGGAATTTCCAGTTTAAGCATCTCACAGGCATGGAGTCCTCTGGCCCTGGAGCTACTGCGATGGACAAGTTGCGACAAGGCATCGACCGGTTCACTGTTCACCAGGATATCGAGCTTAACCAGATCGCTTTTTCGATAATCGAGCATTTCGTAGTCAAACGATCCATATCCCTGGGTGACCGATTTCAGGCGATCATAGAAATCATAAATGACTTCTGCCAGCGGCAGTTCGCACTGGAGTTCAATTCGGCCGGGGATGGGGTAATTAAAGGTGGTGTTTTCGCCGCGACGTTCCATGCACAGGTTCATTACCGTGCCCATATATTTTTCAGGCATCAGGATCGTCGCTTTAATATAGGGCTCTTCTATTTGCTTGATATGTGTAGGATTTGGAAAATGAGCCGGATTATCAACATGAATGGTAGAGCCATCGGTGAGGTGAAAAATATATTGCACCGACGGCACCGTCAGGATCAGTGAAATGTCGAATTCACGTTCAAGGCGCTCCTGAATGACCTCGAGATGCAACAGTCCGAGAAAGCCACACCGAAAACCGAACCCGAGAGCGGCGGACGAGTCCTTTTCGAAGGTGAGAGCTGCGTCGTTGAGCTTGAGCTTTTCAAGGGCCGCGGCCAGGTCTTCGTATTCGTCCGTGTCGATCGGGTAGATTGAGGAAAAAACTACCTGCTGTACTTCTCTAAAACCTGGAAGTGGTGCAGTTGCTGGTCGATCACGTAAGGTAATTGTGTCGCCCGGCCTGGTATCTTCAACGGTCTTAATACCTGCCAGAATATAGCCGACTTGTCCTGCTGAAAGCTTCTTTCCTGACTGTCTTTTTAACTTGAACAGGCCGACTTCATCCACTTTGTATTCGGTACCGTTGGCCATAAAAACCATGATATCGCCAGGCTTTATTGTCCCGTTGATAATCCTCACCGAGATAATTGTGCCGCGAAACGGATCGTAATTCGCATCAAAAATAAGCGCCTGCAGGGGGGCCTCGGGGTCGCCTTTCGGCGCAGGGATGTTGGCCACTATAGTTTCAAAAATGCCTTCAATGCCGATGCCGTTTTTGGCAGAGCAGAATTGTACCAGGTCAACATCAAGACCAAGATCCTCTTCAATTTGTAGGGCAATACGTTCCGGTTCGGCGGAGGGCAGGTCGATTTTGTTAATTACCGGGATGATTTCCAGATCATTTTCCATGGCCAGATAGAGATTGGCGAGAGTCTGTGCTTCGACTCCCTGGGCAGCATCGATTAACAGCAGGGCGCCTTCACAGGAGCTAAGCGCTCTTGATACCTCATAGCTAAAATCGACATGACCGGGAGTATCGACCAGGTTGAGTTGATACTGTTGCCCGTCTTTTGCGGTATAAGGCAGACAGATCGTCTGGCTTTTGATGGTGATACCCCTTTCTCTTTCTATGTCCATATTGTCGAGGATCTGGTCCTTGAATTCCCTGGCGGTGACCAGACCACAAAACTGGATCATGCGGTCGGCGAGAGTAGATTTGCCGTGATCGATATGCGCGATTATACTAAAGTTTCTAATGTTATTCATTTTTTTATTTTGAGGTGAGCCATGAAGATACATGTTAATTCGAATTTTTACGAGTTGATCATTTATCACATCTAGTGAAGTAATAACATAAAATATTCTACTTACTGAGTACTAATTAGGGTAAGGTAATCGTCAGGTGTCAGACGGATTCACCCTTTGTCCGGCACAATATGATTGCACTTTGATCCAAGTAGAGTAGTATCATAACCTTTCTTAATTTTCTGGGTATATTTTCCGGAGAGACAAATAAATGAGCAAAAACAATAGAATCGACACTGATAAACAATCATCTTCTGTTGCAGATGAAGAACTTGATTCGAGCAGAGGAATCGATGAAGCCTACGAAAATCCTTTGGTTTCGGTTGATGATGAAGAAAATCTGCCTGCACTGAGTAATCCAGCTCTCCATCGCTATCTCCAGGAAATCAGTCAATATGAACTGTTAACCAGAGAAGAGACAGATGAATTGGCTGTGCGCTTTCGCGAGGATGGCGATCAGGATGCAGCTTATCGACTGGTGAGCTCTAATCTGCGCCTGGTCGTAAAAGTTGCCATGGATTTTCAAAAGTACTGGATGCAGAATTTTATGGATCTCATTCAGGAAGGAAATGTCGGGTTGGTGCAGGCCACCAAAAAATTCGATCCCTATCGCGGGGTGAAATTTTCCTATTACGCAGCCTATTGGATCCGGGCTTATGTATTGAAGTTTATCATGGACAACTGGCGCCTGGTGAAAATAGGTACAACGCAGGCGCAGCGTAAACTTTTTTTCAGTCTCAATAAAGAACGCAAACTTCTCGAAGGCCAGGGATTTGCGGCTGAGCCGAAATTGCTGGCGGAACGTCTCAACGTCAAGGAGCGTGAAGTCGTTGAAATGAGCCAGCGAATGGATAACTGGGATGTCTCTTTAGAGAGTCCAGTTCGTTCCGATTCCGAAGACGAGCAGAAAAACTTTCTGCCTAGCGATGGACCGGGAATCGAATCGACGGTAGCCGGCAAAGAAGTCAAGGTAAAGCTGACGGAACTTCTGGAAGTTCTCAAGGTCAAATTGAATGACAAAGAGAGGATGATTCTCGAGAAGCGGCTGCTGACCGATGAACCACTGACCCTGCAGAATATCGCCGATCGGTTTGATATTTCCAGAGAACGTGTCCGACAGATTGAAGTGAATCTCCTGAAAAAAATGAAGAAATATCTTGAGGCAGAAATGCCTGATATTGTGGATTATTTTGACGGTGAGAAGATAATAATCAATTCATCGTCCTGATGTAATTCCATCCCAATAAAGATAAATTCCACCACAATTCAATATTATGAAAGTACCTTTGCTTGATCTCCAGGCTCAACTTGAGTACCTCGAAGACGATATCCTTGCTGCCGTTACCCGTGTGGTCAAATCCACTCGTTATATCCAGGGGCCTGAAGTCGAGGAGTTTGAAAAAGAAATAGCTGACTACTGCGGAGCCGCCTATGGTGTTGGCGTTACCAGCGGCACTGATGCACTGTTGATATCCTTGATGAGTCTTGGCATCGGACCCGGTGATCAGGTACTTACCACTCCCTATTCTTTTTTTGCCACCATGGGCGTCATCCTCAGAGTCGGGGCAACGCCGGTCTTTGCAGATATCGATCCGGTGAGCTTTAACATCAATCCGGCCCGGATAGAGGAGTTGCTGGTAGCTGATACGACCCGAAAAATAAAAGCCATTATTCCGGTGCATTTGTATGGTCAGTGTGCTGATATGGCTGCGATTATGGAATTAGCTGCGCGTTACGAGTTACCCGTTATTGAAGATGCGGCTCAGGCAATCGGGGCTGAATATCCTTTCACTGTCGGAAAGGCTGAGAGGGCATACAAAAAAGCCGGATCAATTGGACTTGCCGGTTGTTTTTCGTTTTTCCCCAGCAAAAACCTCGGTGGTATAGGAGATGCCGGGATGGTCGTCACTCAGGATAAGGATTTTGCTGAACGGCTTGTTTTGATGCGTAATCATGGCGCCCATCCGAAGTATTATCATAAAATTGTTGGCGGTAACTTTCGTCTCGACCCCATTCAGGCTGCAGTCCTGCGAGTAAAATTGCCGTATCTGGATGAATGGCATGCGAAGCGTAGAGAAAATGCCAGGCGTTATGATCGGCTCTTTTTACAGACAGATCTTATTGATTCCCACCAAGTTGCTGTACCGGAGGTAGTGTATCCCCAGGTTACCGGGCCAGATGGGAAAAAGCCTAATGTGCATATCTTTAATCAGTATATACTTCGTGTTGCGCGCCGAGACGAACTGCGGGAGTGGCTGAATAAGAATGATATTGGTTGTGAGGTGTATTATCCGGTGCCCCTGCATCAGCAGGAATGTCTTGGCGCCCTTGCCGCAACTGTTCACTGCCCTGAGGCTGAAAAGGCGGCAAATACAACCATTGCTTTGCCCATCTATCCCGAACTGACCGAGGCGATGCAGGCATATGTTGTAGAGAAAATAGTGCAGTTTTACCGCTAAAAGGTTACCGTGAGGGGTGTGAATTACTGGTATATCAAGAGCGATCCAATCGCATAGACCCTCATCTGCCAATGACCCTATCTAGGCTGAATAACGTCATTTACAGCCAATTCATTTTCTTGCTCATTATTTCTTTCGGGCTTTCTGGGCCGGGTTGTTTCGCTGGCGACAGAATTGCCCCGGAGAGAAATATATCCATGATCCAGGACGGGCGCGGATCCCCTGAGTGGAAAGTCTTGTGGGATAAGGCCAGAAAATTTGTCCATGATGAAAATTACCTGCTAGCGGTCAATGCCTATGCTGAATTATACAGGCTGAAGCCGAATATCGAAGAAGCCAATTGGGAATATTGCAGAATTCTCCTGAAAGTTGAAGATTTTTCAACTGCCGCCAAAATTATAGGTGGTCTGATAGACAAGGATTCCAACAATAGCCAATATCTTCTGGCCGGTGGAGCTGTCGCATTGCACTGGAAAAACTATGCGACAGCAATCGATTATTACGGCAGAGTACTGGAAAAAGATCCCAGCGGGGCAAACGCTGATCCTGCACTCCTTGGTCTCGCGACCAGTCTTAGAGAACAGGGTAAGAAAGAACTCGCCTTTGTGCTGTTTGAACAGTACAGCCAGCGCCATCCGGAAAACAGCAACGTAATTCATACCCTCGCTGAAGATGCTTATGAGCTTGGCAAAGATACCAAAGCCAGAAAATTTTATACCCAACTGCTGGAAAACCCGACTGTAGGCGATCTGGTAATTTTTCAGGCTGTCCAAGTGTTTGACGGACCGAACTACGAAAAAAAAAGAAGCGTATTGTGGCGGGAATATCTTAATCGTCATCCCGGCTATATGCCGTTTCGACAGAAATTAGCGCAATATTTAATGGATACTGGTGCTTCTGAAGCGGCACTCGTGCAATTACAGTATCTTGTCGATAATAATGAAAATAACGACGATTTTCTGCTGGCAGCCGGTAAGATCTGTCGGGAAGATCTGCACCGGCCTGACCGAGCGCTCTATTTTTATGAGAAGTACCATCAAAAGCATCCGGATGATTTGAAGATTCAGCAAAAGATCGCTGAGATACAAGCAATTCTCGCTGATCACTTTCTGGCGATTGCAGAAAAAGAAGGCGCTGATCAGCTGTGGGAAAAGCTTGCTGAAATCACCTCTAATCGACTGACAATTTATCTTGAGATGGCCGACCTGCTTGAAGCCAAAGGCAAAAATGACCAGTTGATTGATGTTTTGGAGACTCTTTTTAAACATTCGACTCCGCAAGATGATATTGCTTTGCGGCTTGCACAGCAGTATTACCAGAAAGATCAGTATAAAAAGACTCTTAAGTATCTGTCTGTGCTTAAAGATGAGAAAACTAAAACAAAATCTTACTATCTCTTGAAAGGGGAAGCCGAACGCCATCTTGGTTTAGAGCTGAGAGCGCTCGCTTCTTTCGAACAGGGCCTGTCATTTAATCCGCATGACGTAACGCTTCGCACAAAGGCCCTTGAATTGGCCGGTAAAACAGGCAACATCGATAAATTGAAGTCACTTTTTGAGGGAGGCTTGCGCCAGAGTGATGAGAGTGTCTTGTACGATTTTGTGTTTACCTATCTGGATCTGCTTTCTTACAATTTTTTATTTAAGGAATATGAGCAGACCTCCAGTTGGGCAAAAGAGAGTTTTGCCGATTCATCGGAAACAAGAGTTCGTTTAGATCTTCATATGGCGGCATCTCTACGCAATGAAGGAAAAACGAGACAGGCGGAACAACTCCTGCGTCAACTTCTCCTGCGCGGTATCCTCGTTGAAGATATCCTGTTGCAACTGACCGAATACGCGGTGCTCGATAAAAATATAACCGCCGCAAAGAGCTGGTACCACGAATTAAAGAAGACTGTCGGCGAGCTCGACTCGAACTTTTCGTACGACCCAGAGGGCGCCAGGATGCTGCTTGCGTGGCTAGAAATACTGCAGGCGGAAGGAGAGTATATAAAAGGACAGCAACTCATTGAGAAGTATCTGAGCGCAGCAGGAAGACGATCGCAAAACGAGGAATTATTGCCTTTTTTGATCTCCTTGAAAAAGAGGCAGTGTTGGCTAAGCTACTATAAAGGCGAAATCCGGGAGGCATCTCGTCAATGCGATACGCTTATAGACAGTGGTCCTTTCGATCCAGAATTGATTGCTCTGCAAGGCATACTGCTGCGAAAATTGCATAAAACAGATGAAAAGGGAATTCTCGATAATAAAATCAATATTGATGGCCTGCCTGTCGTAACCAGGCAGGTGGCTGTCGCCGTGAAAGAACTGGAGTATCGACAATATGCTGCTGCCAAAAGACACGCAGCTGTAGCACTTGAAACATATCCTGACTCTCTTGTCGGCAATGCCGTTTGGGCTGAATTGATGGTCATAACCGGAACGAGCGAAAGTGCCGTTGCCGCTCTGTCCACGCTGACCAGGCAATTTCCAGAGGAGCTCTACTTTCAAAAAAAACGCATTGAAGTTGAAGCACGTCGAGGCATGTACGGACAGGGACTGGTTCTGTTAAAAAAACAAGTGGGAGGGGACGATAGTATAGATGACCTGGCAGCAAAACTGGCATCTACCAACAATACTGAAGGCCTTCTTACCCTCGCCAGGTTGTTATGGGGTGATAAACAACAGGAAAAAGCTTTACAGATTTACCAGCTCCTTCTGATGCCAGCTGTACAGGAAATTCTCGGTGAAAAATTTAGCCAAAAGCGGATACATTATCAGTATCTTACTCGAGAGACCACTTTCTGGAACTCGATGATGCTAACGTTGCGATCAGAGCCTGATGTCGTCGCCGATTTTATGGGACCTGATTTTTTGCTTGATAATCGAGAGAATGACGCGGGAATAATTGTCTCTGAATTATTTGAAAAATATAGTTGGCAAAAAATGATTGCCAATGAATATACGGCGAGAAAAGCAATTTTCGATCGTAACTATTATTATGCTGAGCAGAGTTATAAGCTACTCGCGAAAGAAAATTCAGCCGAGGGGATGCGTGATCTTGCAAACATTTATGGTAAAATCGGCAAGTATCGTAAAGAGGCACAGGTGTATGAAGCCATGCAGGAAACTGGAACCACTACGCCTGATTTAGAAAAATCGATTGAAAGAAACACCCTGCAAATTAGTCCACAGAGTGTCTTTAATGTTGAATATGAGGAAAAAAACGGCAGAGACGGGCATATTGATGTGGCGAGAACGACTGTTGGAACGTCTTTCTGGTTTACTCCCGATCTCGATAAGGACGTTCAGTTGCTTTTTGCTAATAACCGATTTGAGTCTCTGGATAGCGACGAATCGACCGGAAGTAATTATCTTTATGCTGTGGCGACCTATGAGTTTACCAAGGCCTATGAATTGAAATTGGGAGGTGGAGCAGAAAAGATTACCGGCAACAGCAACACCGATTTTCAATACGAAGTCGAGTTGAAGGGGCAGTTGGACGATTACGTCAACGCCTACGTATTGCTCGAAAAAAAGCAGGTATATGATACAGTAGAAGCGATACAGCGACAGATAACCTACCAGTCGTTTGAAACCGGCTTGAGGATTGAAACCCCCATCGGCTTATCGTTTGGCGGGGATTTACGCCATCGTTATTACAATGATGATAACAGAGAGAACAGGTTTCATGGCTATTCTTCGTACAGTATTTTTGGCGAATCTGTGCAGGTGGCACTGCGGTATGATTATCAGTATCTGACCAATGATGATGAAAACAAAACCCTTGGCGTTGTCGGGCAGGCATCGGATGATCCTTTTTACTGGAGCCCTTCCTTCTTTACTGAACATCGGGTAAATTTACGTTTCCAACATGATTTTCTGGGCTACCAGCAGGGAACAAAGAAGAGTATGAGTTACTATGCAATAGATAATGCCATCGGCCTTGAAGAGAATGAAAATGTCTCTTTTACTACCAATTTTAATATTTTTCTTGAAATGAGCCCTCATTTTCTATTAAAAGGCAGTTTTACTTTATCGAGAAGCGATGATTTTGATGATAAGGGACTGTTTATGTCGCTTCACTATCGGTGGTGATAGCTGTATTGTCTATACCTCCTGTACGGGTCTCTCTCTGGTTTGACACCCTGCAGGATTTTTTTATGGAGATTTAAATGATTCAACGAATACCAATGTCCAAAAAAGGTAATCAGAAATTAAGAGAAGAACTGCAACATCTGCAAAGGGTGGAGCGAGGTGTGGTGGTTAAAGCTATTGAGGTTGCACGGGAACACGGCGATCTGAAGGAAAATGCCGAATATCATGCGGCCAAAGATCGGCAGGGCCATATCGAAGGTCGCATCCTGGAACTCAAAGATAAATTGTCGCGAGCGGAAGTCATTGACTGCTTACAGGTAAGCACTCGCAGTATCGTTTTCGGAACGGTAGTTCAACTGCTCAATCTCGATACAGACGAGGAAGTCACGTATCAGTTATTGGGTCCTGAGGAAGCTGATGTCAAAAAAGGTTCCATCTCGGTCCTCTCGCCGATTGGCAAAAGCATGCTTGGTAAAGAAGTCGGCGATGAAGTGGTGGTAGTTACTCCCGGCGGAAATAGAGAATTTGAAGTGGTGGAAATTCGACCCTCTGAGTTTTCGTAAACTCTTCTGCATTGAGGTTGAGCGGGGTGGAAGTGCTTATGGCTGAAATTATTGCGAGTTATTGTTGGTGGGGTTCTGTAAAATGCCCGCCAGGAACATTGAGAGAACCTGGTCGGCAACCTCTTCGACTGTGTAGTTTGTTTCGAGTGACGCGTTCCAGACTCTTGAGACCTCATCGAGGGCACCAAAAAATATCCGTTTGGCAAGATCAGGTTTGATGTCTGTTTTGTAAATTCCTGTTTTCTGACCTTTATTAATTATTTGAGCTATAATGCCGATATATTCGCTAAATTTATTATTTCGGTAATCGTTTATGACCTTGTTGGTTTGTCTCAACTCGATCTGAATCACTTCAGCAAGGTTTTTGTTTTTCTTCATGGCTGTAAGATGTTGAAATGTATAGATTTCCAGCATCTTTCTGGGGTCTTCTTCGTTGCTTAGAAGCTTGCTGGTTTTTTCGAAGATTTTCCCAACCTCTTCTTCAAATACAGAGAGCAGAATGTCGTATTTGTTGTTGAAATAGAGATAAATTGTTCCATCTGCAACCTTGGCTTCTTTGGCAATATCGGATATTCTGGCTGTGAAAAATCCTTTTTTGGCAAAGACTTTGGTTGCTGCTGAAATAATTTTTGAATGTTTATTTTCTGCCTTCATTTCCAATAGAGAGATCGAAAAAGTAAAACAGCTGAAGTGCGCAAAATATGAATGACTATTCATTCATGTAATATTTCATATCCCGTTTGTCAACGATCAATAAAAATGAAAGGTATGATTGGCCGATTTTCTCGTGGAGAAAATTTTCCTCCCTAAGATAAAAATAAAACGTACTGGAGTAGCCTATGAAGATTCTTGTTGTTGGTTCTGGTGGGCGTGAACATTCGCTTGTATGGAAAATCAAGCAGAGCAAAAAGGTTGAAAAGATTTACTGCGCTCCGGGCAACGCTGGAATAAGCCATTTGGCTGATTGCGTCGATATTTCAGTAACCGATGTCAAAAAACTGCTGAAATTTGCTAAGAAAGAAAAAATAGACCTGACGGTAGTTGGGCCCGAGTCCTCGCTGGTGGCTGGGATTGTCGACATCTTTGAAGAAAACGGATTGCGGATCTTCGGTCCCACCAGAAAAGCAGCTGAGCTTGAAGGCAGCAAGGTGTTCTCCAAGGAATTTTTGGAAAAATATAACATTCCAACCGCATCTTTTGCGGTATTCAATGACGGCGAAGAAGCGAAAAAATACATTGATTCGCATGGTGCCCCGATCGTTGTCAAGGCGGATGGCCTTGCCGCCGGCAAGGGAGTTTTTGTTGCCCAGTCGGTGGAAGAAGCTCAGCAGGCTGTTGATCTTATCATGGGTGACAAGGCCTTCGGCAGTGCCGGAGACAAGATAATAATTGAAACGTGCCTCACCGGGGAAGAGGCTTCCTTTATTGCTTTTACCGATGGGAAGACGGTGCTTCCTCTGCCCACGTCACAAGATCATAAAGCAGTCTTTGAAAAAGACCAGGGCCCCAACACCGGTGGAATGGGAGCATATTCTCCGGCCCCGGTGGTAACAGATGAAATTGCCGATTTTGTTATGAACAGGGTTATGCTGCCGACCATAAAAGGATTAGAAGCTGAGGGGAGACCGTATAAAGGTATGCTTTATGCGGGACTGATGATTGATGGCCAGACCATAAACGTGTTGGAATTTAATTGTCGTTTCGGCGATCCGGAGGCTCAACCGCTGCTGATGCGTCTGAAAAGCGATATCATTGATATTTTTGAGGCGGCGATTGATGGAAAATTGGACCGGATTGAGATGAAAATTGATCCGCGGCCAACAGTCTGTGTGGTCATGGCTGCCGGAGGATATCCTGGATCGTATGAGAGCGGCAAGGTTATTAGTGGCCTGACGAAGGCCTCAGAATGTCCGGGAGTGGAAGTTTTTCATGCCGGAACTACCAAAAAAAATGGCCGAATTGTTACCAGCGGAGGACGGGTTCTGGGCGTCACTGCCGTAGGCAACACCTTAAAAGACGCAATAGCTAGAGCCTATACGGCAGTGGATGTGATTAAATGGACCAATTGTTATTGTCGTCGGGATATCGGTGAAAAAGCCTTGCGGCGTAATTCGGCGGGAGTGCAGTCACCGTTGGTTGGTATTGTTATGGGCAGCGATTCTGACTTGGCGGTGATGAAAGTCGCCGCTGATTTTTTGCGGGCAAACGATATCTGCTGCGAAATGACCGTCGCCTCCGCACATCGTACCCCGGAAAAAGCCGTTAAGTATGCCAAAACTGCCCAACAGCGTGGATTGCAGGTTATTATCGCCGGTGCTGGCATGGCAGCGCATCTGGCTGGGGTGCTCGCTTCGCATACCGATCTTCCGGTTATTGGCGTGCCGCTGGATGCCTCTTCACTGGGTGGTCTGGATGCACTTTTGTCAACCGTGCAAATGCCGCCTGGTGTTCCCGTCGCGACCATGGGAATCGGCAAGGCAGGTGCTAAGAATGGGGCAGTATTGGCTTTGAAAATTCTTGCCTTGGTCAAACCGGAGCTGGGTAAAAAACTGGTAAAATTAAGGTATGATATGATTCAAGAAGTCGAAGAAAAAGCAAAGAAAATCAATGTGTAATGAGCTTTCTGCTGACCTTGTTGGGACGTCGCTCAGCCTTGCTGTTGCGCATTTGCGCCGGGGTGGGATCGTCGCCTTTCCAACTGAAACGTACTACGGCCTGGCCGTCGACCCCGATTGTGCCTTGGCTGTAGCAAAATTGTTTGCCGCAAAAAAACGGCAGGAGTGTAAACCATTGCTTCTGCTTATTGAAAACAAGAAGCAATTGGAGACAATCGTCCAGGAAGTGCCGCCGATCTATGTGCCGTTGATGGACAGGTATTGGCCGGGCCCATTGACTCTTGTCTTCCAGGCGAAGGCACATGTCAACCAGCAGATAACTGGACATACCGGAACAGTTGGGGTGCGTATTTCCCCCCATCCTCTTGCAGAACAACTGGTGCGACTGATGGGCAAGCCGATTACCGCGACCAGCGCCAATATATCTGGCCTCTCACCGGCTCGATCGGCCATGGAAGTTTTCGAAATGATGGGGGATTTGGTCGACTACATAGTTGATGGCGGGCAAGCTGAAGCCGGATTGAGTTCGACTGTGGTCGGTATAAAAAATGGCCGACTTTGTCTGCTTCGTCGTGGACAGATTGCTTTGTCTGATGAAGTGGCAGCAATGGGAAACGAATAGGTATACAGAGAGGATCTGCAATATGAATGACCTGAAATGGGATAAAGAATTTGCCTTAGAGCAGGCTGCCGACGATGCCGAATTGTTAGAAGAGCTTCTGGAAATTTTCAAAGATGCTTTTCAGTCGGATTTGCAGCTCATTGAACAGGGCTTAGCGGAAGGTTCTTCCGGTAAAATCATGGCTGCGGCCCATTCGATAAAAGGCGCCGCAGCCAGTTTGGGAATACTCGGAATAGAGGAGCTTGCTATGCAGATCGAAAAAGACAGCAGGGCAGGGGGCGTGGAGCTTGCCCGTGCAAAATTTGATATCCTGCAGGCATTTCTGCAGGATATCAAGGCTCTCTGACAAGTACCTTGCACAGTATCTTCTTGTTTTCTTTTCGTTTCGGGGTCAGTTTCACCACACACTGTTTTGTCAATGAGTGGTGAAACTGCCTCACGCAGGATTCTGTCAACCCCTGGTAAGACTTCTGTATTTCAAGCGGTGTGGTTGATCGGCGGCTGCACCGAGGCGGCTTTTACGATCTTTTTCATAATCGGAATAGTTGCCTTCAAACCAGACAACCTGCGAATTTCCTTCAAAGGCCAGAATATGGGTGGCGATTCTGTCCAGAAACCACCTGTCATGGCTTATTACCACCGCGCAGCCGCCGAAGTTCTCAAGCGCTTCTTCCAGGGCTCGCAGGGTATTGACATCCAAATCATTGGTTGGTTCATCAAGAAGTAGCACATTGCCGCCCTCTTTCAGTGTTTTAGCCAGGTGGACACGATTCCGTTGTCCGCCAGAGAGCAGGCCGACCTTTTTTTGTTGATCGGTTCCGGAAAAATTGAATTTGCCGACATAGGCGCGACTGTTGACCTCTTTGGTCCCCAGCCAGACGGTATCCTGGCCGCCGGAAATAGCCTGCCAGATAGTCTGTTCCGGATCGAGTTGGTCACGACTTTGATCAACGTAGGCCAACTTGACGGTATCGCCCAGGCGTATTGAGCCTGAATCAGGTTTTTCCTGACCAATAATCATTTTAAACAGGGTACTCTTGCCGGCACCATTGGGTCCAATAATCCCAACTATGCCGCCGGGAGGAAGGCTGAAATTCATATTTTCCACCAGCAGACGATCACCAAAACATTTGCTGACGTTTTCTGACTCGATGACCACCTTGCCCAGACGTGGGCCGGGTGGGATGAATATCTCCAGTTCTTTGGCCAGGTTTTCGCTGTCTTTCGAGAGTAGCTGCTCATAAGAGCTTATGCGCGCCTTGGACTTACTTCTCCTGCCTTTAGGGCTCAGCTTGATCCACTCAAGCTCCCGACGAAGGGTGCGCTGCCGGTCACTTTCTTTCTTTTCTTCCAAAGCCAGACGCTTCTCTTTTTGTTCAAGCCAGGAGGAGTAGTTGCCTTTCCATGGAATCCCCAGGCCTCGGTCCAGTTCCAGAATCCAGCCTGCGACATTATCAAGAAAATATCGATCATGGGTAACAGCAATGACGGTGCCGGGATATGCCTGGAGATGCTGTTCCAACCAGGCCACGGATTCAGCATCAAGATGGTTGGTCGGTTCGTCAAGCAGCAGAATATCTGGTTGCTTGAGGAGGATCCTGCATAAGGCTACTCGCCGTTTTTCACCTCCCGACAGGATACCGCATTTGGTATCTGACGGTGGGCAGCGAAGGGCATCCAAGGCCATTTCCAGGCGACTGTCCAGGTCCCATGCCGAAAGATGATCGAGTTTTTCCTGCACGCTCCCTTGTCGATCGATGAGGGCCTGCATTTCGTCATCCGTCATGGGTTCAGCAAATTTCTCATTAATTTCATTGAACTCGGCCAGCAGATCAACTGTTTCCTGTACGCCTTCCTCGACGATCTGTTTGACCGTTTTTTCAGGATCTAGTTCAGGTTCCTGGGGCAGATAATCAATCCGGAGACCTGGCGCAAGATGGGTTTCCCCGTTAAAATCCTGGTCAATTCCGGCAAGAATTTTAAGAAGTGTACTCTTGCCGGAACCATTCAGGCCTAAAACGCCAATCTTGGCGCCATAGAAATAGGATAAAGAAATATCTTTTAAGATCGGCTTACTTTCATAATATTTGCTGACTTTGATCATCGAGTAGATGATTTTTTTGTCGTCTGTGCTCATTGTCTCATCCTTATCAGTTAAGTGCAGGACGCATCTTTGTCTAATTTTTAAAAACGAGCTTACGCCGGAGATAAGTAAGCGTTCACCGGGAAAGCAGAAAATCTGGTATAACCTTCGAGCTGTAGGCGTTTACCAGTGCCGGAGATGCGCGGAAGAGGTCTTTAAACTGTACAATTGGTATGTTTGCCGACCGATGACAAAACAGATTCGGTGCTGGTGAACGCTTACGGAGATAATACAAAAAAAAGCGCGATAATCAAACAGGAGATTATCGCGCTTTACAGTATCCAAACAAACAATATAGTTTAGGATCCGCAGAAATTAATTTATTTGCTGCTATCCTCCTGCTTGACAATCTCTTTGGCCATGAGTGCACCTACCACCCCAAGAAGACCAAGATTGCGGATTTTTTGCATCGCCGGTTTGACCATAGAGGCGAGCATAGCTCTTCTTCTCACCTGCTCAATATCGGCAAGTTCAGGCGTATTGGTAGCAAAAAGCAGATCTATATCCTTTTTCTTGCCATAATACCTGCTGTTGGGACCAAGCTCTCCACCATTTGGTTCGATGCCCTTGGCGCCTTTTTTAACGTACTGGGCAACAGCTGAGTTTGGATCGTCCAGATCGCCAAATATCCTTGCCCCGGTAATGCAGGTCTGCACACAGGCAGGTGCCGACCCAGCTTCCACCCTCGGTTTACAGTAGGTGCATTTGTCTGCTTTTCCGTCAGATGAAACGTCGTCTACCAGAGCTGGGTTGACATACCTGGCATTATACGGACAGGCATCGACGCAAGCGCCGCAGCCGATACAGCGATTCTTGTCGATCTGTACCGTACCGTCAAAGGGGTCCTTCCAGGTGGCAGCGGTCTCCATCTTTTTGGTTTCCCCGGTTTTAAAATTGGTAAACGTTCTTTCCTCCATATCGACTGGACATTCGGCAACACACGGTGGTTCCGCGCAGTGGTTGCAAAGGCCAGGGTAATAGGTTGAGGCCAAATCTTTGCCGACCATGCTGGGACCCATTCTAAACACCCAGTTTCGATAAAATTCTACAGGGACCTCCCATTCTGCTCTGCAGGCAATGGTGCAGGCATGGCAGCCCACACATCGTTCAAGGTCGATAATCATTCCATATTGCATTGTATCCTCCTGAAAAAATACCTTTAAAGCCGAATCTAGACGGCAGCCGGAATGTCAATAACCTTGCCATCTTTGGTCAATTTAACAAAGCTGGTACGCATTCCATGGGCGCCGGTCTCAGGGTCAACTGTAATTTTAGTTATAAGACTCGTGTCATCTACCCCGGCATTCACTGCTACACTCATGAGAGGGTTTGCAGTACCATAACCATGGGCCATGAAAACCGAATCCGTGCGGATACCCGGAGTTGTCTTAACGGTGGTGGTAGTGCGGGATTTGACGCCGTCCTGATTGATAAAACCAACCACATCTCCGTCCTTAAGGCCCATTTTAGTGGCAACCTTATCGTTAATCCAGACCGGATTATCGGGCATGGCGTGGTGCAGCCAGACGTTATTCTGGGTTCTGTTGAAGGTGTGCAGCGGTACTCGACCATAAAGGAGCCTGGCATACCCGCCCGGGACCTGTTCTACTGGAATATAGGTCGGTACACCTGGAAAACCGGCATCGGCGATATCTTCATTATAAAAATAAATTTCAAAATCATCCGGCATCTCATAGGGGTTTTTGCCTTCCTGCAGATGAATGCCGCCTTCCTTTTTTAACTGGGCAAGAGAGAGTTTTGCGACACTGAGGTCTTTATCAACCAGTTCAGCAACGGTCTGAACGGGAATATCTTTTTCATAACCCATTCGCCGGGCGATTTCGTTGGTGATATAAACATGGTCTTTTCTTTCAAACATCGGAGCGACCAGCGGCATCCGGGCGGTGATGTATTGTTGCTGTTTATCGGCAAAATCCCATTGGGTACCGGTCTTAACAAGATCGTGTCGTTCAAGATAGCTTGCTTCCGGCAAAAGGATGTCTGCCCACATGGTTATGTCCGTCGGCATAACGTCGACACACATCACAAAATCCATCTGCTGGAGGACTTTTTTCATCTTTTCCTGGCCGGGGATCGTCTGAATCGGATTTTGACCCCAGATAACACAGCCTTTAATGGGATATGGTTTGCCGGTTAGGGCGGCATCTCTGATCAACTCCGTTGGCGTACCTGGAGGCGAGTAGGGGTACAGTGGTTCCTCATCAGCATCCATGTTCAGATTGTGTTCGTTGCCATGATCCTTTTTTGCCCAGCTGGTTTTTCCTACCTTAGGCGCTTTTCCAGGCACCCAGCCGCCTTTGACAAAATAGGCGCCAAGGAGTCCGGTGAGGCAGGCAAGCGATCGCTGTCGCTGAAAATCGTTGCCATACCAGGAAACATGCCGGCCAGGATGGATAGAAACATTCGGCGCGTTAGCTGCGAGCATTTCCGCAACTTCTTTAATTTGAGCGACTGGAATTTCACATTCTTTGGCTGCTTTCTCCAGGCTCCAGTCTTTGATTCCTTTTTTGAACTCATCAAAGCCTTCGGCGTATTCGTCAATAAACGCGGCATCATATTTTTTGTTGATGACAAGGTAGTTCATGATGGCGAGCAGGAAGGCGGTGTCAGTACCCGGTTTTATTTTCACCCAGATATCCGATTTGGCAGCAGAGGCCGAGTAGCGGGGATCGACAACAATCAGCTTGGCTCCGTTCTGCAGCCCCTGAATATAACGCTTGATATGGCTGACGTGCACGTTCTCGCCGAAATGACAACCAAGCAGGAAGATAACCTTGGCATTGGCCATATCGACATCTTCATTAGGCGCCATGCCGATTGTGGCCACATAGGCGGTATCGCGAATTCCCCGGCATTGGAAAAAAGATGCCTCGCTCACATTATGAGTGCCGATGGTCCGCTCCATAAAGTGCATGGGATATTTGGCGGTAGCTCCATGGGGAAACATGCATAATCCTTGAGGGCCATATTTATCCTGAATGGCCTTTAATTTGGTACCGCATTCATCGAGGGCTTCTTTCCAGCTGATCCTTTTCCATTTAGGGTTGCCACGCTCACCGACGTTTTTAAGTGGGTATTTTAAACGATCGGGATCGTACAGGAGCTGAATGCCGGCATTGCCGCGGCCGCATATGGTCGTACCGTTGTCAATCGATTTGGGGTTCCCTTCGAGTTTTACCAGTCTGTCTCCTCGCTTTTTGCCGATGAGCTGACATCTCCAGAAACACATTTCACAAACGCCCCCGACGACTGTTTCGTCTTGCAGTGAGCCTTTTGGCTCAAGGGGTGAACGCGTTACGCCGCTCTCTGATGCAATTGCTCCAGAAAGGGGTAATGCGACAGCTGCCAATGAGGCAGATTGTAAAAATTTACGCCTCGTTATGTTGAACGCCATACTCCTTTTCCTCCTGTGTGAAAAAATCAATAAAGCTTATGATGATTTGGTAAAAAGGATGCTGAGCTTCCTCTTTAACTCGTGCTGCGAATAGTGGATACCATGGTAGAAAAAAGCGAGCCAGAAAATCTTCTTCTCCTTCTCTGTTTGCGTCTTCTGCCAGAAGAGAGAGAAATTCAAGCTGATGTATCAGGCTGTCGGGAAGGTCGGCATGCGCCGTGAGGCCGTAGCCAAGAGAGTGGTAATACAGTAAGATGTCGTCGGAATATTTCCCTCGAAGCGTCTTGTCCAGATAGACCGATCCGTATGGTGGCGCTGCTACATGGGGTACGCCATTGATAAACAGCCTGGTGTGTTCTATCTGAAGGTCTTCCAGAATATCTTTGCTCATGCTGAATGCAGTCTGCAATTTTTCTTTTTCGACGGTTCCGCCAAGAGCATTAAGCAACTCATAAAGACTTGCCAGGTAGTTTTCTGAAAACCATTCGGGATCTGGGTACTGCATGCTCTGGGCACAAAACCGATAAAGCGTCGCAATGTGGCCTGTCGCTGAGTGAGTTGGCATTTTCGGTATACAGACTATAGGGGCTGAATTGCAGAGATGGTATGAGAGCCTCTGTAAAGTTATAAGAATTACCTGGATGTACTACATTGTGATTAGAGCGGTATATTACCTATCTGATACGTTTTTGTAAATACATAATGTGCCTTCGGGCAATAAGAGATCTTCCTAAAGCCCGACGCAATTAAGCATAAAAATGTAATAAATACAAATAAATAAATTTTTTTATGGCAGGGCGCTGTTTAGTTAAAATATTAAATGGCTTTCTGTTGGCTAGGGTGAGGTTCTGTGGAAGATCCCGTATTTCAGGAAATAGAGGTAATAGGCATTAATTTTACCGATGAGATTTTCAGTCTCCTGATACGGTGCATGTCGGCCTTGATAGAGTGCTTCGGTATATTCTCCGGCATTCCAGGCTGAGACGACCAGATCGAGTTTGCCATCAAATTTATAGTTATATTTGGCCACAAGATAGCAGGTTAAAAGGATATTAATGGCGGGATCGAAGAGATCGATTGCTTGGAGATTGGCGAGATTTTCTTTGGAGACATAACGGAAATTTGTTTGCGATTGGGCCAATTCCTTTGCTGCCTCCATACCGGTGGTAAACAAAATCTGGCTCAGCCCAAGAGCGTTTTTATCAGAAACCGCAAGGTGGTCTGCCCCTGACTCAGCCAGGATCAGCGCTCGGATAAAATCAGGACTGACCTTATGGCTGGGGATGAAATACGAAAACCCTGCGAAATACCGAATGAAGTGATCGTATTGGGCCAGCTTTTCTATTGCCTTCCGGCTGACCTGTTTATTCTTATATTTACGTACCGCACTATACAGACTGCTTTGGACTTGCGTACCGCTCGTCAGGATAAAAACAATCATCAAGAGGATATATGGAATGAGATATCGCCTCTGGTTCATCAAAATTTTAATAGTTTATGGTGGGTGACTGAGTGGAGAAACTGGTCGATAGTTCGGAAAAGAAGATACGGATCGCTGCTTCCGGTCAGTTCACGGATGGAATGCATGGCCAGACTTGGCACGCCGATATCTATGGTTTTTACTCCCAGGCGGGCGGCAGCGATGGGACCTATGGTGCTGCCGCAGGGCATGTCACTGCGCATGACAAATTCCTGAGGGGTAATGTCTACTGCACGGCAGATTTCCTTATAAACGGCCGCGCTGAGACTGGTGGTGGCATAACGTTGATTGGCATTGAGTTTGATGACCGGACCCTTATTAAGGTGAATTTCATGGGCCGGATCCATCTTATCCATGAAATTGGGATGCGCTGCATGAGCGTTATCCATGGAAATAAGAAAAGAATTACTGAGGGTGATGCGCCTGGATTCAGCATTTGGGACAAGGCGTTCCACCACCGAATCGATAAATGATCCGTGGGCTCCAGTTGCAGAAGTAGATCCATTTTCTTCATGATTGGCGCAGAAAAGAAAAGCATTTTTGGTTTTGTCGGAGTGGGCGAGCGCCATCATGCCGGTGTGGCAGCTGAGCAGATTGTCGAGCCGTGCGGAGCTGATAAACTCTTGATGTGTACCAAGATATCCCGGGCCTTGGGAATCATAGCAAAAGAGATCAAACGCCAGAATGTACTCTATCTTTGCCTCGGGGTGTTCGAGTTGTATTTGCTCGAGAAGAATTGATTGCAATTCAGGGAGTTCTTTGTTGATAGCCTGGGCGATAATAGGCGGCAGGTGTTTCTGTTTGTCTATATTGGTGCCGGTATTCGCTTCTCTGTTGAAATGGATAGCTATACTGGGAATAGTGAGCAGGGCACGGTTAAAATTGACCAGTAATACCGCCAGTTCCTTATTGGCTATTGCACAGACGACTCGACCAGCAAGGGACAGATCTCGATCAAACCATGATCCGAGCAAAGGCCCGCCATATACTTCAACCCCGAGTTGGTGGTAGGTCCCGATCTTTATATCAGGTCGCGGTTTAATCTGCAGACAGGGGCTGTCAGTGTGGGCGGCAAGCATTCTAAATCCTTGCTCGGTCTCTTCCTCACTGCCTCGAGTAAACGCAATAGTTGCACTGTTTTCTCTGGTCAGAAAATAGGAGCAACCTTTTTTTAACTGCCATCGGTTGTTTTCCTGCAACTGCATAAAGCCGTGTGCGCGAAGAAAGTCTTCTATGGTGGCAGTCGCATGATAAGGCGTAGGGGACGAAGAGAGAAACGAGAACAAACTTTTATTATATTGTGCTTGGTCCATATTTTGCCAGGTTAATTGTATTTTTCTTGAAGATCGTATAATGCATCGAGATATTGCTCTTTAAGCTGCAGGTTTTTGCCCCCGTTTTCCATTTCCTCGGTGAGAGCAAGAATTGCTGGCCTGAGATCAATACCATGTCCACCATTTCCGCTGATGTTGGCCCGATCAAGAGTCTTGATGGCATAATAGGTGATCACCATTCTCGTAGCGGAATCCCGACGAAAGAGATACATCCGGCCGCCCATAGTCTTGAGAAAAAAGACTGCATAATCGGTCATTCCCTGTGGCGGAATAGAGAGAGCATATTCTTTTTTCAAGTATTCCGGGTGGGCGGTCAATATATAGAAAGCTTGGACTATTTGTTCAAAAGATTTGGACTCTGTAGCAAGTATCTTTTTACTTAAGATAATGTTCTTTTTGCCCAGGAGACGGAAAAAGTGCGATGTGTTTTGTAAAAGAGTGTACAGATTATCTGTTTCCCGGATCACAGTCGGAGGATTGTTTGCAAGTTTTTGCAGAAGTTTGGAAAAATACACTTTGCTTGGTTCTTTCGGGGAAATATCCTGAAAATATGGTTGCTGATCGAGATGCGTGTAAAAGGCGTTCATTATGTCGATCTGCTGCTGGATATGTCCCGAAGTACCGGTATCGTTTACGCTGAGACCAGACATTGCTGCTTGTTCCCCGGAAACGGTATCTGCGCTTTCTGCTTGATTATTGATCTGACCATCAGTATCTGAGGAGGGCAAGCCTTGCGGTGGTTGCCCTAAAGCCTGATTTTTCTTAATGTCTTCCGGTTGCTGTTGGTGATCCTGTGCCGACCACTCTTTCTGTGGAGAAAGCAGTTCTTCTCCGACACCGGTTGATGTGATCAAAGAAGTCGCGGGTCTTTTTTGCAGGTAATAATAAAAACCGACGATTAAAATTGCGATAACTGCCAAGGCAATCAACAAGAGGGTATTCGATCTTTTTCTTACTCGGGGCTGAGAGGAATTCCTGTTCTTTTGCTGGACCATAGGTAAAACACTTTCTATGAAGGTGGGGAGGTACAATAGGTTGTAGAATAGAGAAAAGATACCCCATACCCTTGGCAAAGTCACGGAAGAAGAGGCAACTCGCTCATAAATCGGGGTTCGTGACCGTAGAAGTGAAATTGCGCAGCAGTATTGTCATGTGATTCCATGTCAGTCGTTTTTAATGCTTGACTCATATCGTCGAACACACTATTTTCAGATGTCAAATTTGTAGGCTAAAAGTAATTTAAGTAAATAATATAATAGATTATGGCGACAAGTTTTTGGTTACTACTATTAATTTAAATTGGAGGAACGTTAATGGCTATTTCTGTTGTTGGACATGCAAATCCTGATACTGATTCAGTAACTTCTGCGATTGCACTTGCTACCCTGCTCAACGCTCAAGGGATGGAAGCAAAAGCCTGTATGCAAATTGCTGCTGCTGATCTCAACCCTGAGTCTCAAACTGTTCTGAAACGCTTTGGTCTCGCTGCTCCTGAGCAGCTGATGGATGCGGCCGGCAAGAAAATTGCTCTGGTTGATTTCAGTGATCTCGCCCAGGGACCGGCAAATTTAGCTTCAGCTGAACTGGTTGCCGTTGTCGATCACCACAAAATAGGTGATGTCACTACTAATAATCCGATTCTTTTTCGCGCAGAGCCTGTCGGATGTACCGGTACGGTATTGAACAAGATGTTTAAAGAGGCCGGGGTGGCAATTCCTAAAGATGTTGCTGGTGGAATGCTGGCTGCTATCCTGAGCGATACCGTTAACTTCAAATCACCGACCTGCACCGAAGACGACAAGGTTGCCGTTAAAGATCTGCAAAGCGTTTCTGGCGTGACGGATACGGAAGAGCTCTTTATGGAGATGTTAAAAGCCAAGTCGGCTGTTGACGGTGTTCCTGCTAAAGATCTGCTGTTCCGCGATTACAAAGACTTTGATATGAAGGGACAAAAAGTTGGTGTTGGTCAGCTTGAACTCGCTAGCCTTGACCAGGTTGCCAAAGTTCGTAATGCGCTTGTCGAAGCCATGGAAGCAGTTAAAAAAGACGGACGTCACACCGTTCTGTTGATGCTTACCGATGTTGTCAAAGAGGGAACAGATCTCGTCGTTCTCTCCGATGATCCCGCGTTGATCGAGAAAGCCTTTGACGGAAAACTTTCCGGAAATTCCATGTGGATTCCTGGCATGATGAGCCGTAAGAAGCAAACCGTACCGAACCTGCAGAAAGCTTTCGGTTGTTAATTCGGATATATTGATTCAGCTTTCGGGGTGTTACCCGAAAAAATGAGTGGAGCAGCTACATATATTGTAGCTGCTCTTTTTTTTGGTTTTATCAGGGGGACTTGTCGAATATGCTTTGCACAGCAGGAAGAGCAGCTAGCCGCAGTGTTCTCAGAGGCTATTGTTACGGTTTATCTCAATATTTTTCATAATATCCTGCACAATCAGGCCAACAGTATCTGCAGATGTCATCGGTTGGACCGGCAGAGATAATGATTGATAAATCTTGCCGGGGCGATTCTTCCCCTCGAGCTGTGCGGTCTTCAGTTTGGCTATCTGATCCAAGCACATTTGCCGTGTCGCTTGCAATCGAGCTCTCTTTTGTGACACTTCCGCGTTTGTTCCCTCTTCTGGTTTGCCCAGGTGGCTTAGTTGTTGATCGATCGATCTGAGTCTGTTCTGGTACTGTTCCAGCGAGTCTGGGGGGGTAGTAGACCAGCTGCCTTCTCCAAGTCTGGTAATATCAAGTCTGCCTATATACTTTCCTCGGCTGCCACTTTGCACGAGAAGACTGCTTTGTGACCGGTGCGGTTGAATATTTGTCCCTTTCTTATCTGCGGTGACAATGATGTCAATTTGGCTGAAATCTCTCTGCAATTCGCCATTTTCATGGTCATTCAGATTGGAAAGAACCACAAGCATGGTGCAGGTTTTTTCTAATGTGGCTATCTCGTCTCGCAACGCTTTTCGCCAGTCGCCAATGACAAAATCTTCACCACTGTTTGTGGTTCCACCTGTTAAACCAATAATACCGAGAGTGAGCGTGCCAATATTTTTTATACGATGCGGCGAAAAGAGCAGTTTCGCGTTTTTATCATAAACATTCGCTGCAACAAAATGAAAGGTATCAGCGTTTGGCTGTTGGAAAAAGTCAGCGCCAGCTGACAGATCGTCGGAACTTACGGCTACTGCGTCATATGCCATGGTTTTGTAGGCCTGCATGATGCCACGGGCAGTAATGAAAGCAGATGAATTATATGTTCTTTCGGAGACGGATACTGTTTTTTGGAAAAGTAGGTTGCCAGCATCGACGACGATGACCGGTTGCAGAGTCTCCTTGCGTATCTTTTTGAGTAATTGTGCCTTGCCGGACAGTCCGCCCAGCTGATTAGACTTTCAGCCACAAGGTTGATACTCACCCGAAACATTGCTTGAGTAAAGCAGGGTAAACGATGTTGGCTCACAAACACTGTTACTTTGGCCAAAAGCAAGCTCGGCAAGCAAAAAGATGCTCATTAGCGACACCAGGAAAATACGGTACGAACGCATGACAGACCTCATTTATCGGGTAGGGGGGATTTGTTGTACGAGTTTTCAGTGCTGAGAAATCTGGTCGGAGCTTATATGAATCAAAAACTCTCGATTGCCATTCGGGCCGAGCAGGGGCGAAGGAACAATCCCTCGACTGCTCATGCCGGATTGGTGGACAAAGGCTACTATTTTATCTATAGCTTTCTGGTGCAGTGACGGATTATCAACGACGCCTCGTGGGCCGATGTCCTCTCGAGGAAGTTCAAATTGAGGTTTGATAAGGGCAAGAATCATTATGTTTTCGGCAAAGAGCCGGGCAATAGGAGGCACAATCTTTGTCAGAGATATAAAGGAAACATCCGTGACCGCCAGTTGGATCAAATCTTGCTGTATATCTTTTGCGGTGATGTTTCTTGCATTGAACCGCTCCAGAACAGCTACCCTGGGATCCTGCCTTAATTTCCAAGCCAGTTGCCCATAGGCTACATCAACAGCATGTACCTTGGCCGCACCATGCTGCAAAAGACAATCGGTAAAGCCGCCGGTTGAGGCTCCGATATCGAGACAAACCAGACCCGTGGCAGATATATCGAAGTGGGATAACGCCTTCTCAAGCTTCAGGCCGCCCCGCGAAACATAGCGACATTTTTCTTTCAAGCGGATTGTTATATCAATGGGTAATAACAATCCTGGCTTATCGGCTGGACGATCTTCGACGTACACCTCACCGGCATATATAATTGCCTTGGCCATTTTGATCGTCGGGGCTAAATTTCTCCGGACGAGTAACTGATCAAGACGATCTTTTACAACCACCTTTTCGCCTTATTAGAGCTTGCCGAGTCGTTCCTGAGCTGTGGTTGCTTCAGGAGAAGACCCATGCTTTTTAAGCAATTTTTTATATATAACTTTAGCGGTATCTTTATCTGCAAGTTTTTCAAAAGCCATTCCCTGTTTCAGCATCGCTTCCGGGGATCTGGCATGATCTGAATGCTGGGAGATAATATTTTGATACTGCATGATTGCCTTATCATATTCCTTCTGGGAGAAAAGAGATTCACCCATCATGAACCGGGCATCGACACTTTTGTTGTCAGATGAATTGGCTGCTACTTGTTCGAATAATGACAATGCTTCCTTATATTTCCCATTTTCATACAACTTTTGGGCCTTACCATAGTTGTCTGAAGATTGTTCTGTGGCGGCAGGCTTTTCCTGGCGGGCGACTGGAGCTTGCTCCACTGCTGGTGGCGCAGATTGAGTCGTTTGAGCCTCTCTTTCTGTAGCAGGGGCTTCTGTTTGAGTCAGTGCTGGAGTTTCTGCAGCAGTGCTTAGTTTAATTTTTTTCTGGTCTAAGCGAATACGGCTGGGAGCACTTGCCGATTGTATATCCGAAGTGGCCGATTTGGAGCGAGTCTTTGCCAGTTGCGCAGCAAGAGACGCCTCTTTGGCCCTGCGCTCGGCTTCCATAATACGAGCCTGCTGAATGGCCTGGACACTTTCTTGTTGCGCCCGAAGTTTTTCGTTCAGCGATTCGGTGAGTTGTGCCTCCTTCTCACGTTGGGCAGCTTCGAACTGTTTCATAGCCTCATCGCGTTTGGTAGCTTCTGACTCGGCCACATTTGAAATCGTTGCCTCAAGCTCTTTATTTTGTTCTTTGAGTCTCTGGTTTAAGTGAGATGCTTCCTCGAGCTGGCTTTTCAGCTGTAAAATATCCTGTTCAACCTGATCCATCTGGCCCGAAGCAGCTGCTTGACGTTGCTGGAGTTGACCGACAGTAGTGGCTTTAACATCTTCGATCTTTTTATTGACGATACGCAGTTGATAGCGTAATTCGTTCAGATCGGTCTGTGAAGCACATTGCACGAGAAAAGGGGCAATTGATACGAGAAGGAAAAAATTTAATACTGATTTTTTCATAATATAGTGTATTGAGTGTAATTTTTCTCTGATTGTCTTACCGTGACCATTGGGGATAACTCTGGCTACCGGGAAGAGTAAAAAGTCTTCTTTGAAATGAACCGTTTTTCATTATACCGTATATCTGGTTTTTATTGCCATCACGTTTTGCAAATATAATCTGGTTCCCGTCCGGTGACCAGGATGGTGCTTCATGATAACTGAGATCGCTGGTGATTTGAACCGGAGTAACATTTCTCAATGGATTGAGCGTGAATATCTGGTACACCCCATCCCGCAAACTGCTATAGACAATGAGGTCTTCAACAGGCGACCAGGAAGGCTCAGCATTTTCGGAGCCTTCAAAGGTCAACCGAACTGTTTTTCTGGTACGCATATCCATGTGATAGAGCTGTGGTTTGCCACTGCGGTCGGAAACAAAGACTAGGTGATTTCCATCAGGCGACCAGGTTGGAGAGACATTGATCCCCGCGCGATCGGTGAGCTGCTCAATTATTTCACCTCTGGAGTCAAGAAGGTAAAGATCCGGATTGCCGCTTTTGGAAAGCGTGAGCACCATGGTGCTGCCATCTGACGACCAGGCTGGGGCCATGTTAAGGCCCTTGCGGCGTGAGAGCACCTTGGTGGTTTTATTCTGATGTAAATCGGTTACATATAAATTCTGATTGCCGGTATGATAGGAAGAATAGGTTAACTTACTGCCACCTGGAACAAATCGTGGGGAGACAGTCAGATGATTATGCCGAGTAATCTGCCGAAAGCTGGTGCCTAAGATATCCGTCAGGTACACCTCCTTGACATTCTTATTGCCATTTACAAAAGCAATTCTGGATGATGCGATTCCTGGTTTTCCTGTGAGTGTCTCGATGACACTGTCGCAAAACTTAAAGAGCATTTGCTCCTTTTGCTGCTGGGCACCGGAAAAACTTTTACCCATGATAATTTCATTCGCAGCAACATCAAGCAATCGCATTTCCAGTGAAATTTTGCCGGCAGAGATTTCATACTGACCTAAAATAGAATAATCGGCACCTAGTTTTTTCCAATCGCTATCTTGATTGCCACCATATTCAGTGCCGGGAATAATCGAAATAATGCCATGGAAAATTAAAGCCTTTCCAAGAGTATCGGCAAGTTCACGGCCCGGTAGCTGGCTTTGCTGGTTGAGACCTTTGTTCTGGACCCAAGGGATGGCAATGTTGATCTTTCTCGCATCTGACGCGGTAATATCAAGGTAGACACGGTCGGCAGCAAATGCATTTTGAAAGAGACAAAGAAACAAAAAAGAGAAAAGGAAATGTCGAATAGTAATGATTCTCATTGTATACCGGACCCTCTATTAAATATAAATTAAGCTTACTGTATACTGCCAGGCTTGAAACGCAAACCGATTTCGAACCTTTGCCTTTTCAAGGCCGGCGGAATCGGGGGCAGTGGAGCTGCTGCTTCAATTGTTTTACTGACAAACTGATCAAAAATTTTGTTGCCTGATTTACTCTCGAACTGCATGTTGGCAACTGTGCCGTCAAGATTAATCGTGATGACTACCACAGATGTTAAATTTGGGTCTTGCTGCAAATATTCCGGCGGTGTCCAGAACTGATGCAACCGATTAAAGACCGATGCCAGATATTGGCTCTCGAGAAGACTGGAACTGCCGCCGGCTGCAGAGGACGATGTCGATGTCTTTTGGCCGGCTGCAGCCGATGACGTCGCCGCAAAAGCATTGTCCAACTGCTGGGATGATTGGAGAAGCTTTCGTTCAGAATCGAGAGCTTCCTGAGCCAGTTTAGCTTTTTCCGAAAGAAGTTCTTCTTCTCTGAGTGCCTGTGCTAGTTTTTGTCTTTGCAGGCGCTGTTTACGATCAAGTTCTTGCTTTTTCGCTACCTCTTGCTTGCGTTCGAGCTCACGCTCACGCACGATTTCCTGCTTACGCTCGATTTCCTGCTTACGTTCAAGTTGTTGCTTAAGTTCTAGTGCCTGCTTGCGGGATTGCTCTTCAACCAGCTTGTTATCTTGCACTATTTTCTTTTTTATTGGTTTCAGGGAAATCGCTTTGGGTGGGGCCTGTTCTATCGGTTTCGGCTTCTCCGCAATCGGCGCAACTTTTTGGGCTTTGACTGGTGGGGCAACCGGCGGTGGCGGCGTAGCTTCTTGCATTTTAGCCGGACGAGGCGGCGTCGCTTTTGGGACCTTAGCTGGTGGTCGAGGCGTAGCTTTCTGCACTTTGGCAGAAGCTTGTGGACCATTGTTAGGTTCAGCTACATTGATAATACTGACCGTGGTAATGTCGACGAATTTTGGTTTGGCCTTGAAAATACCGGGTAAATATATGGCTGCCAGAAAGACCAGCAGGTGAATTCCAATAGCAACATTGAGCGGGAGTTTCCAATTATTTGACTGCATAACGTGAGTTCGATATGTTTGGTCCACTCTGCTACTCTTTCTCTGGTGGCTTGGTAATCATTCCAATTTTATCAAAACCGACTGATTTTATGTCTGCCATAGTCGTTACAACGCTGCCGTAAAGAACATTTTTATCAGCCCTGACAAAGATGGGCTGATTCTTGTTCGATTCATATTTTTTTTGGAGTTCCTGGATCAGAAGCGCGCGGACAAGAGGAATATTGTTGATACTGGTGTCTCCCTCTTTGGTAATGGTAATCACCACCGGTTTTTCTTCCTGTCGAAGTGACTTCGCCGTTGTTTCTGGGAGTTCCACATTCACACCCTGGGTCATCATTGGCGCAGTAATCATGAATATTATCAACAATACCAACATGACATCGACCAGCGGCGTCACATTGATATCCGATACCAGTCTTTTCCTGCCGTTATTTTTTGTCGGGCCCATTTTTATGCTCTGCTTAGCAGATCTCGTTCTACGAGGTTTAAGAAATCGGTGGTAAAGTCTGCTACCTCAGCGTCGATTTCGTCGAGTTTATTGGAAAAATAGTTATAAAAGATAACTGCTGGAATTGCTACTGCAAGACCTGCCGCAGTGGCAACCAGTGCTTCAGAAATTCCCGGGGCAACTACTGCCAGGGAAGCTGAGCCTCTCTGTCCTATATCATGAAAAGATGCCATGATTCCCCAGACAGTTCCGAACAAGCCTATAAAAGGAGTTGCGCTGCCGGTTGTCGCAAGGAAGGGGAGGTTGCTACCGAGTTGGTTGAGTTTCTGCGCTGCGGCTTTCCGTACCGATCGTTTGAGATTATCCATAGTGGCTAATTTCATATCGAGGGTTTCCGCTCTTCGATTGTCGTCTTTTCGGTTGCGGATTTTATTGATTTTTTCAAGCTCGCCGAAACCGGCAATGAAAACCTCGGCCTGGGGCGCATATTCAAAATCCGAGGCGGTAGTATACGCTTCGCTTAGATTGGAAGAGTTCCAGAATGATTCGATAAAGTTTTCTGAATCAAGACGCACTTTTTTATATAAACGCGCCTTCATAATAACGATTGTCCAAGATATAATCGAGAAAATGAGCAGGGTAAGCATTACCAGCTGGCCGATTGGACCAGCATGAAAAATCATGTCAGTAATTGATAATTGCACGAATTGATCCTTAATAAAGAAAGTATGGAGAGAATACGAGTAGCTTAGTGATAGTATAAAATATAGTTAACTTACGTATGTGTAAAAATGAATGGTTCACACGGGAAGAATTTTTGAAAGAAGTATCTTACCTATTTTTATTAAAACTTCAAGATATCAATTGATGGAAAAGGGTTTATCCTGCAGAATCGTCGTATTCGCTACAAAGCGATTTATACGTTGGAGGCGACCATGGCACAGGCGAAATCGACCTGCACTGCGGTTTTGTCGCTCACTTTCAGAATACCTTTGAAAAAACTTACCGAGGCCAATGTCTCTGTCAGGTGCACTTTGATTCGAACAGTATCTCCAGGCAGAACATTTCTTTTGAACTTGGCGTTGCTGATGCGGGTCAAGACAGGGACGGATTCGACAATGTGATCGTCCTGTGTGGCATCATCGTTGGCTTTACGCATCTTGCTGATGAGTAGGGCACCACTCTGAAAAATAGCTTCGCAGAGGAGCACGCCGGGCATAATTGCATTCCCCGGATAATGGCCGATAAAAACATCCAGGTCGGTGGGTATTTGTTTTTCAGTTATGATGGTGTCGTTTGCAAATGAGATAATTTTGTCTACCCAGAGAAATGGCGGTCGGTGGGGGATAAGGCTCGTAATTTCGGTACAAAAGTCCATTGTTACAGCCCGCCGTTTATTTCTATAACGGTACCGGTTATATACGCGGCTCGTTGTCCAGCTAGAAACAAAACAGTATCAGCCACTTCTTCCGGGGTCCCGAAGCGGCGCATCGGCACCATTTTTTTATATGCTGCCAGTTGGTCCTTATCGAGACCGTTTATAAAATCAGTGGCTATGAAGCCGGGGGATACGCAATTGACGGTAATCTTTTTTTTCGCCACTTCCTGAGCCAGTGTTCTGCTCAAGGACACCTGTCCCGCTTTGGATGCGGCGTAGTTCGCCTGTCCTGCAAAGCCGAGGTGGGCAACCGGTGAGGTGATATTAATTATGCGCCCGTATTTGTTCTGCATCATGAGCAGCACCGCCTGTTTCGCCATAAAGTAGGTGCCGGTCAGATTGACATCTATGACCTGTTGCCATTGTTCGGTCCGCATCAAAGCGAGCATTGCATCTCTGCGTATTCCTGCATTATTGACCAGGATATCGAGCGCGGGGTATTTTGCTTCCACCATGGCAAAAAGGGCCTGCACCTCGGCCTCTTGGGCTATATCGCATTGCCGCAGTTCGAGTTGTGCCGAATACTGCTTATATTCATTGCTAAAGGATGCAGCAGCTTCGGTATTCCCGGCGTATATGCCGACGACATTTGCCCCAGCTTCAAGAAATTTCCCGGCAATTGCCCTGCCTATGCCTCTTGTTGCCCCACTGACCAGTGCGGTCCGACCACTAAAATCTTCCATATTGTATCCTTTCTCATTTACGCTATCAACTGCTATGCCTTGAGATAAACGTCCACATCATTGGCGACAATGACGCCGTAGTTGATTGCTCCCAGCCAGCCGGACATAATTATTCCGACCGAGCCGACATGAAACAGTCCGGCCACTTCTTTGGATATCGATCGGGATATATCCAGTCCTTCAAATTTGGTGCCAAAGGAGGTTCCTCTTGTATGCAAGGTATAGCTGTTGAAAGTTCTCGGAGTAGCAGCTTCCGCCCAGTCTATTTTACGACCGACACCCGGCAGGTACTTTTCCAGATCTTTTATGGATCTGGCGATAAGGGACTGCTTTTCCATTTGGTAGGTCTCTTCGTCAAGATTTGTCCAGTCTTCATAACGGCTGTTCATTGAAGCGACAACAGTATAATTATTAGACTCTGGTCTGGTTTTCGGGTAGTAGATAGAAAAGGTCTTCGATTTGGTCTTCATATCGAGGAGTTCTTCCGAGTCAAATTCCGGCGATTTGGAGGTGAAGAGGAGATCGCCGACGTCCTCGATTTTTTCACCATGGCGTATACCAAGATACACCTGACAGCTTGAGTTGTTGACTCGTATCTTATTTGCTTTTTCGAAAAACTCGTCGGTATACACCTCGCGATCGGTGAGATTTTGTATGGTATTGGTTATTCCGCTATTGGAAACAACAGCTTTCGCGGTAATTGTTTTGCCATGCACTAAAACCCCTCTGGTTCGACCTTTTTCCGTGATGATTTTATCGACCTTGGCCCTGGTGCAGATCGTTACGCCGTTTTTTTCCAGTTCATCGGTCATCATCCCAATCAGCTTATCCGTACCGCCAGTAAAGGTGAAAACCCCTTTGTTCATGAAATTGGAAAAGACAATGCCGTAGGTTATCGCCGGATCGTCAAGGGTAGAACCGTTGGCATAGGTGATCGGTTCCATGAGCAACCGGTGCACATCGCTTCTCCCTGGGAAAAATCGCTCAAACAATTCTCTGGTCGTCATCGTCTGGTCATCATAAAAATTCATTCCAGCGACAGTGGCAAAGAATTTGTCGATAATGACAAGCGGAATTTTGAAATGTGTTGTGAGTAGTTGAGTGAAATCCTCTTTGTCAAAAGTCGTACGCAAAGAAAATTGTGGATTGTCAAAAACAATATTAGGCAACTGAACAATAGATTGCATAATCGCTTTATTCCAGTATTTCTTGCAGGTTTTTATCATGCCGTAAGGGAATCCATGCAGAGAAATATCGAAAATATGCCCACGTCGTTTAAACCAGGTGGACAGACCACCCAATCGATGGTGGTGTTCGAGAATCAGGACTTTATGCCCGCAATAGGCCAGGCGGTTGGCCGTGGTAAGTCCGCCGAGGCCGGAACCTATGACAATGGCATCGTATGAATCTTTCAATTGAGAAAATGAAACAGGCATAAATTAACGAGATAGTAAAAGAGGATGAATTGATAGTTAGTGACTTAGACATAGTTTTCTTGTGTGTTTTTTACAAGAAAATTATTTCGTGAAGGAACTTACACCCCTCAAGGGGGTACTGAACAGAGTACCCGTCAAGCGAGTACTAAACAGAGCACCCGTCAAGCGAGTACTGAACAGAGTCCCCGCAAAGCTTTTGAGCGGGGTTAGCTTAGAATAATCAGATTATTCTGCTTAACTTGAGATGGATACGTAAAAGGCTTCCTCTGCATCCGCCGAAAGTGTTTCCATCAGGTACGGCCAGGCAGTTGAAGAATTTTTTGCGTCACCATCATAACTTGGGCAGTATATGTCGATTGACGATCGATACTCCACTGAGCATAGAACCAATTATGCCAAGAAATCCCTGATCTGTACCGGCGAGAAAAAGATTGGTGAAGCCAATATCTCCGTCTTTGGTCTTGGTAGGGTTGCCGTAGATAGCCCCGCCAATCTTTGCTGTATAGCGCTCTATGGTAACAGGAGTAAAAGAGTTTTCATAGACAATATTTGCCGTGAAGCTGCCGATTTTATTCTCGAGGCATTGGGCCGAATAGCGGGCGGCGGCTCTTTTTTGATTTTTGTAGAGCGTCGAGTCTTGAGCCAGCGCTTTCCATTCGGCATAGTTCGCTAAATGAGTTGAGCGGATTTCTCGACTGTCATTTCCTTTCAGGCCTTGAAAATTACCAGGGAAACAGATGACACCGCTTGAAAAATCGACAAAGTCACGGGGGTTTTTGTACGAAAACCGGTCGGCATCATTATAGAATATTATTGTTTTATTGCTGGGAAGATGCGAGGTTGTATGCTTAGGAACCTGGTATATGGTTTCAAAAAAACCAAGGCGAGGATGCTGATCGCCAAGTCTCTTATCGATATCCTTTTCCTTATCGAGGAGATGCATTGTCTCGTCGTGGCCGATGGTGGAAAGCATATAGTCACATTCGATAAGCTCTCCGGAGTGCAGGATCACACCAGTTGCCCTCTCCTTGTTATGGAGAATCTTTTTTACCCCACAACTCGTTCGCAGACGGCCACCAAACATCTGGTAGTGGTCAAGCAGCTGGTCAAGAAACTCCTTTATTGTCCCTTGAGGGCGAAACATGCCCTCCCGATAAATAGCCTGAAACATTATGGCGAACTGCGACAGATCCATATCGTCTTGCCGACTTGAACCATAGTACATCAGTGGGCAGAGAATCATATCCACGAGGAGTGGATCCTGCAGTATCTCAAAAAGAAATGTCTTGGCTGAATGAAATGGCTTTGCGATAAACGGGTCAAAGGTACTGAGGAAAACAAGTAATTTCTGAAATTTATCTATGGCCAGCGGAAAATTGCTGTCGATTTCTGATTGAAAAAGATCGAAATCATTGGAAAATTTTAACGTAGTTTGTCCCTGGAAAACTACTTCACTCTGGTACTGCTGGCAGAAGGTGAATTCTTTTCTCGGCAGTTTTAATTGACGTAGCAACCTGTTTAAGGGAGCCTTTTTGTCAGTTGGATCGGCATAGTTAGTTATGGCATGCAGACCCGTCTCATAGAGAGTATTATTCCGGTAAAAAAAAGAGTTGAGACCACCAATCCGGATGTGTTTTTCAAGAAGAAGGACATTGGGGTTGAATCGTGCTACTCGGATGGCGGCGGCCAGACCTGAAAGACCACCACCAATAACCAGAAAGGGAACTCTCACAGCATTATGCGTCTTTTAATAGAGGTTCCAGGTAGGTTGCACAACTGTTCAGGGTGGCGAGATGAGGATAATCTTCTTCTGGGATCTGCAGTTGATGCCTTTTCCTGAGTTCCATAACTATATCGAGAAAATCCATGGAGTCGAGATCCAGCTGGTCACGTAATGGTTTATCGGCATCCAGAGCGGCAAAGTCCGCCTCGTCATCTATATCTTCTATGATTTCCAGTATCAAATCTTTAATTTCATCACTTGTCATGTATTTCTCCGGCTTCGACGTGTGGGGTAAAAACAGTTCAAATATTCAGACTCTCTAAGAGGATTGAGAGTATGTCTTATGTCAATGGCAAAACACTTCCTATAACATACCTGTGCTTCCTTGTTTATAATTATTTTCACAACACATGAAAAAAACGACTCAAATCAGGCGTCGGTATACTTTTTTACAATCACAGTTGAATTGATGCCGACCATGCCAAAAGAGTTATTGAGTATGGTGTCGATGGAGTCAGCCTGAACTGCCTCGTTGATTACCAGGTTGTTGAGTGCACATTCGGGGTCAAGGGTATCGATGTTGATGGTCGGATGCACAATGTTGTCATCGAATGCCGGCAGGTTGCCCGCCAGTTCCAGGACACCTGCAGCTCCCATGGCATGGCCGATGATGCTCTTGGTATTGTTGATATAGGTGTTCTGGCTGTTGCCAAAAACCTCACGAATGGCTTTGCACTCTTCAATATCGCCCTGTTTTGTTCCCGTTGCATGGCTATTGATAAGGCTGATTTCTTCAGGTTGTAAGCCCGCTCTTTGCAGTGCAAGACGCATACATTCCGCCTGCCGTTTGCCATAGGGCAGGACAAAATCCCTGGCATCGGAGTTCATTGCGTATCCGACTATTTCACCATAAATGTGGGCCTTTCTCTCTATGGCTTTGTCAAGATGTTCCAAAGTGTACACACAGGCACCTTCAGAGATGACTATACCGTTTCTGTTCAGATCGAACGGCCTTGATGCTAATCGGGGATCCTTTGCTTCCGCTAAGGCACCCTGTGCCTTAAAACTGGCAAAAATACCGAAGGAGCCAACGGATTCTGAAATTCCACCGGCCAGCGCCATATCGACTTCGCCCAGCCGCAACATCTGCACTGCCTGAATGAGCGAGGCGTTGCCAGCCGCGCAGGCTGCGCCGATCACGTAGTGTGGGCCGGTAATACCAAGGTTCATGGTAATTTCACCGGCAGGATTGTTTAAAACCGTTCGCGGATTATGGTGATGGGTCCAGTAATCGGTATTGTGTCCGTATTGGCTGATATTATAGACCTCATTTTCCGTTTCTACGGTACCATGTTCGGTCAGACCGATATACACACCTATTTTGGCGGGGTCGTACTCGGAGATATCGAGATTACCATTCTTTAAAGCTTCGTTGGCACAATACACCCCCAGACAACCGGCGCGAGTACCCTTTTTGTTTTCTTTCTTTTTTCGATACAATGTCTCCGGAAAGGAACATATTCCGGCCGCAGCCTTACCAAAATATCTCAGTTCAATTTCCTGGATTTCACTGACACCGTTAATTAATTTTTCCCGGTATTGGTGAAGATTTATGCCATTAGGTGCGACAAGCCCTATTCCAGTGATAACTATTCTTTTATTTTGCATGGTAGATAGTATTTGCTGAGGAGTATAATTTGCAGATAGTCGGCGGTTAACAATGTCAACGTTCAAACCTTCTATCGCGACAAAAGGTCCGGATTCTAGAATACTTGGCCTGAAAATTCAACAATAATAGTCAGTATGGCAATTGTTAGCGCAATGCCAAGTCGTTATAGTATCCCAAAGAGTACGCTTCGACTCTATTTTTTAGTTCTAGGTGGAGGAAGAGAAGAGAGAGCAATACCGCAATTTTCTTTCCTCGTCCATTGTTATTGGTTAAACTAAAATGGTAGGATATTTTAGTAAATATGAGGCGTAGCCAATTATCCGAGAATATTTCGCTTATCGATGCTGTTTTTCAATCGATTACCTTGTCAAGATCCTCCCCATAATGAGTAATGTCTGATGAGAATTAAAGTTGGTCACGACCCCGAAATCCTGGAAAATATCAAGCTGAACATCGCCGCTGCTGAAAAAGAGCGGCGCGAACTTCGTTTGACATACAATTTCAACGAATTTTTAAAAGGAAATGTTCAAGTCCTTAAAAATGACGAATTTTATGGCGAGCTTGAAATATATGTTCTCGGTTACCCTGTCGAAAATAATGAGAAACTCATTAAGCTTCTCATTCGGCTTGGGGAAGGAGCTGTTGTCGAGGCGATCCCTATAAGGGAGAGGGCGCTGGCATTATTATCGTCTGCTACCCAGTTGTATCTTGAAAAGAAGGAGGCGAAAGTTCTTTTTGTACTGGTCGATGGACTTTGTCAGTGGCTGAGATTCGAGACACAATTTCTCCCCGGGTTGTCTGTATTGAATAAGAGATTGGAGGATGTACTGGTCTGGTTTCTCAATAATGCATACTGGGAGGAAGCAGAAGAGGTCTTTGTCTTGCTCTACCGGATTCAATGCGGCAGCCTCAAGAAAAGTAAGGCAATTCAAAGCCTCATTAGCAAAACTTTACATAATTTGAAGAAAAAAGACATTGTCGAAAGGTTGACCGAAGGATATCTCCTCGAAAATAAACAGCAGTACCTTTTTCAAAACATACTGAATTCTATTGGCCATAAAGCGGTAATATATGTTCTTAACAGGGTCATTCACAGCCATAACCGAGCAGAAAGGATTATTTTACTGAATCTTCTCCCGACTTTTGGCGGTACGGTTATTCCTATCCTTGAAGATTGCCTGAAAAAAACACCACCCTGGGCGGTTGTCCGTAATGTTATCTACATCGTTTCTGAAATTGGTAAGGACAAATATTACTGGCTCGTGGAGAGATATTTTGCGCATTCCGATGAGCGGGTACAACATGAAATGGTCTGTTGTGTCCTTAAATTAGGTGGTCAGATGATGACGCCTCGATTGCTTGAGGGGCTTGGTGTGGTCCACGACCGCTTGAAGATTCACATCCTTCGCCTGCTTGTCGAACAGTCGGATAATAAAGAAAAAGTTAGATTGGCTCTTCTTGAAATTGCTGAAAGAAAGGCAAAAGAGCCTTTGTCGTCCAGTCATGAACTTATGTTTGCTGTTATAGCGGCCCTGAAAAATTTTCCATGCAGGGAAAGCATTGTCGTGCTCGAGAATATGCGGGACGAATACACTGATAAAGCGGGTGCGGAACAACTTCTGCTGCATATTGGTGAAGCGTTGAAAATCCTGCAGCCGAAGATGCGCCATACCCTGCAGAATATGGATAATTATCTGGACGATGTATCTTATTCTAACGATCAGAGCGAGCATCAGATTGCCTTGCAAAAGGTAAGAAAAACTGAAGAAGAGATACAGGCTCTTGTTCGTGCCGGTGAGGTGCAGCAGGCCGGACGGCTGCTGTATAATGAGGCCGTTGCCGCGGCAAGGGTAAAGGATTTTTCTGTGGCCGCATTATTGCAGAATAGACTACTGGAGATCAACCCGATGGCTCTGGAGGAGGCCATTCAACTGGGAGAGCTTATTGAGGAACAGAAAAATGGCTCGATCACCAGTCATCATCTGCAGATATGGAGCGAGCTCTATGACGAAATGACCACGGAAGAATTTAATGCCTTGTATTATTCCCTGCGCCAGGAAAATTATCATAAAGGCGATGTTATTGTCCAAATAGGGGAAACAGACACGAATCTGTATTTCCTTAACTCCGGATATATTAGTCTCGGTGCCGTTATTGGCGGAAGAGAGATTTTTCTGAAAAGGATGCAGCCAAGTAATATTCTTGGCGGAGAACAGTTTTTTTCCCCTTCAATTTGGACTGTGACCCTCAAGGCCCTGAGCGAAATCCAGGTACATGTTCTCGATTGTATGAAATTTAAAAAGATAACCGAACAGTATCCCGCGATTGAAGATAAACTGCAGAACTATTGTCGTAAACATACCCAGGTACTGGAATTATTAAAAATGTCAGGTGATGACCGCAGGGAATATCCCCGTTACCCTGTGGTTCTCCCAACTAAAAGTATGTTACTGGACCCCTACGGGTCCAAAGGAAAACGTGAATTTAAAGGGGAACTCCTGGATGTTTCCAAGCAGGGACTGGCTTTTACCATAAAAATCTCTAACGGGAACAACGCAAGGCTGCTTCTAGGCAGGCATATTGTGACAACTATAATTATCAGAGGCGAAGAAATCCGTCAGCAAAGTGGTGTTATTGTCGGTGTCAGGCTGCATGAGCCGACCATGCTCGATTTTTCTGTCCACATTAAACTCACTCAAAAAATGGATGAAACGACCTATAAAAAATTAATAGCCTCTGCCAAGCGCGATTAATAATATAGGATAGATATTGTGTCATCACCATTCCTTAACAATAAGCTCCTGGTCCGCGGGCTGGATATTTCACCTCCAATTGCTCTCGCACCAATGGTTGGTATCTCTCATTCGGCATTTCGCAGTCTGATCCAGGATGAGGGTGGGCTGGGATTATTGTTCACAGAAATGCTGGCTGCAAGACGGCTGCCGCATGACAATCCACTTTGCTCACCCTTATTGATCAGGGACGAATCTGAAAAACCTCTTTTTTATCAAATAATTGCGGCAAGTGAAGCTGAAATCGAGCCTGCTGTCGAGAAACTACACACACTTGGAGCGAATGGTATTGATCTCAACCTTGGTTGCCCGGCGCCAATGCAGCGAAAACAAGGTGCAGGGGCGATGCTTGCCGGTAATCAAACGGAGCTTCAGAAGGTGTTGCGCAGGCTCAGAAAAAGCACCAAATTACCAGTCAGTGTGAAAATTCGCCTGGGGCATAGTCTCGCTGTTGATACATTACGGTCCTTTGGTCTTTTTCTTGAGGCGGAAGGCGTAGACATGATTACAATTCATGCAAGACTGCATGGTGAAAAATTTTGTCGTAAGCCTCGCTGGGATGTCATAGGAAAAATAAAAGATGATCTTTCTGTCCCTGTTTTGGCAAATGGGGGGATTTTCTCGGTAAATGATGCAAAGAGATGTCTTGAACTTTCGCATGCGGACGGGCTGATGATAGGACGAGGGGCTGTGGAACGACCCTGGTTATGTGCCGATATTGCCAGGGAAGTTTATGGTATTGATGGCACCTCACCAAAAAGAGAGAGTTCTGAAATCTATGCGCACTATATTACTTTGCTCGAGCAGCGGTTTGCTCCGGAAAGGCGTCTGGGACGATTAAAACAATTCACTCGTTATTTTGCCGCTTCGTTTCAGTTCGGTCATCACTTTGCCGCATCCATCCAGAACAGCGGCAGTATTGCCGAGGCACGTCGCCGGGCGGCAACTTTTTTCGATCGATCCATGGAGTGAGAACGCTATCATTGTCGTCTATTAAGCCGGATTGTTTGAGTCCTCTCTTTTTGGGATTGCTACTTTCACCAGATTATATTTGAAAAAGGCATATAAAAAATTCTACCCTATAAAAAGGAGCATAAAATGATAGATCTTATAAAAAAAGCACTGTTAACAGGTGTCGGCATCGCTTCATTGACCAAGGATAAAGTGGATGAGCTGGCAAAAGAATTAATCGACAAAGGGAAAATTTCCGAGCAGGAAGGGGAGAAATTAGTCCAGGACTTGTTCGATCAGGCCGAAGAATCTCGTGAAACACTGAAAAGTCAGACAGAAAGCCTGGTGAAAAACATTATTGCCAAAATGCACCTGGCGCGTGTTGAGGATATCGAGCTATTGAAAAGCGAGATTGAGCAGTTACGGGCCGAGATCGCAACTCTGCCGAAGACGGATAAAAAAGAAGACCAATAAAAAGGATTGTCTATCTGTTTACTTGGGGAGAAATTTTTTGCGGAGCATGTTTGTCAAGATGGTCATCTCACTGAGCTTGAAGAGGTGGAGGACCAGGCAATATAAAAGAGTCGCAGACACGATAAGTACACAAAGAGCGCCGCTTTGGACGATGACGGAACCGTGCAGCCAGGAAGCAAAAAAGGGCAGGGCATACCAGAGCAGTCCGGTAAGGGCGGCGGTTGCTGCCAGTATCTTCGCTAGACTTTTGACAAGGTTTGTAAGAGAAAAACCGTGCAGGTTTTTACGCAGGACAACCATTAGAAAAAGAAAATTGATCAGCATCGTACAGGAGGTTGAGAAAGCTATCGCCAGGTGCTGAAAGTGGTCAATGGTCAGTTCGATTATAATGATGTTGAAGACTATCGCCATAAAGCTGGCAATGACCGGATACCTGGTTTTGTCGAGTGCGTAAAAAGCAGGTACCAGGACTTTATTAGCCGAATAGGCAAACAGGCCGATCGAATACAGAGCCAATGTCTGTGCTGTTGCCAGGGTGTCTGCCGCGGTAAAGGCACCATGCTCAAAAATCAACCGGATAATTGGTTCGGCAAGGACAATAAGGCCCGCGGTAGCCGGGAGGGTTAAGGCGAAAACCATGGTGAGTGATGACACCATGGTTTTCTTCATTTCCGGGAGATCTTTTTGGGCCGCCTGTCGGGCTAACAGAGGTAAGGTAGCAATAGATAATGCCACCCCGAAAACGCCAATTGGTAACTGGACGAGTCTGAAAGCGTAGTAAAGCCAGGAGACTGAGCCTTCGGCACAGGAAGAGGCAAAATTGGTGTTGATGAAAATGTTGATCTGCGTGGCGGAAAGACCGATGGTTGCTGGTATCATCAACTTGAGAATCCGGTGCAGGCCGGGGTCGGTAATATCGAAGATTGGCCTGTAGCGAAAACCGGTTTTAAACAGTGAGGGCAGTTGGATGCCAAGCTGCAGCAGTCCGCCGATGAGTGTGCCGATCGCCATACCCACTATCGCCGGCAGGCCGTAATGCGGCAGGATAAAAGCCAGGCCGGTTCCGCCGATGAGGGAGCCGAGATTAAAGAAACTGGACGCTATTGCCGGAACAAAAAAACGACCTTTGGTATTTAACACACCCATGACCACTGCAGAAAGAGAGATAACCACAAGAAAGGGCAGCATTATCTGGGTAAGTGTGGTGGTAAGAGCAGTTTTCCCGGCGATGAGACTGAAGTCTGGCGCCAGCAAAGAAACGAGAGAACCGGAAAAAACGATCCCCAGGAGAGTTATAATGCTGAGGAGAACCAGGATAAAATTGAGAACATTGGAGGCTAAACGCCAGGTGTCCTCTTGGCTGCGATTTGTGTCGTAGGAGGAGAAAACGGTAACGAACGCAGCCGACAGTGCGCCTTCGCCGAAAAGATCTCTTAGGAGGTTAGGTATTCGGAAGGCGACAACAAATGCGTCGTAGGTATATCCGGCACCAAAAAGTCCGGCGAATACCTGCTCCCTGACCAGGCCGAGGATGCGACTACACATCACCGCGATACCGACAGTGGCCGCTGATCTGGCTATGGTACTTTTATTAGTTGTCTGCAACTGAAAAATATTCGGGAAGAATTTAATTTAGGTAAACGAAAATAATTCGGCAAAGATACCTTGGAGGTACATTCAAATTATCAATAGTAACAATACTTCCCATTTTCTAGATTATGATACCTTATCAAGGGGTACTGAAAAAAGTGACAGGTTTTTCGGACCTAAGGCACTAAAATAGTAATCAGCGCAGCTCAGAATACCCCGCTTATCCAAAATATGCCACAAAATCATAATTTTGATTTAAATCAGTTGCTTCAGTAGAGATATTTTTTTTTAAACACTTTGTGCTCGTTGTTCTCTCTTGACTTTGTATTTTTAAATTGAATATATGTGTACTGTCTTTCGTACGTAGTGAATACGGGCCAGTGGCGTCCAACGCGAGTTGAGTAGGGTATTGTAATTTCAATATTGCATTGATAAATCGTTGTTTGAGAGGAGATACGAATGCAGGAAACAAATATGGTCAGGAATATTGCAATAATTGGTCATGGTAATTGTGGAAAAACCTCTCTTGCTGAGGCAATGCTCTTCACGGCCGGAAAAATGAACAGACTCGGTAAGGTTGATGACGGCAATTCAACGATGGATTACGAGGACGAAGAGATTGCCAGAAAAATTTCCATCAACACAAGTTTTGACAATTACAGCTGGAAGAAACACAGTGTGTTTCTTATTGACACCCCTGGCGAAGATAATTTCCTCAATGAGACTGTTTTTGCCTCCCATGTATGCGACAGTGCACTGTTTACTATCGGTGCCGTCCTTGGGGTGAAAGGGCAGACTATAAAATTCTCAAACATCATTAAAGAGAGAAAACTGCCTACGCTCATTGCCATCAATAAAATGGATCGGGAACGTGCCGATTTTCACAAGACCGTCGATGAAATTAAAAAAGCCCTGTCCTTTCATCCTGTAATTATTCAGCTGCCTATTGGTGCTGAGGATAATTTCAAAGGCTATGTTGATATAATCAGTGGCAAAGCATATCTGTTTGACGGCGAAAAAGGTGAGCTTAAACCCACTGAGGTTCCGGCTGAATTAGTTGCCGAAGTTGCTTCTTTACGGGAATCTCTGATGGAAAATGTCGCTGAAACTGATGATGATCTGATTGAAAAATTTCTGGAAGAAGGAGAGTTGAGCGAAGAAGAATTGCTGGCAGGACTCAAAAAAGGTATAGCAGCAGCGGCAATAGCCCCTATCTGTGTCTGTTCCGCAACGCTCAACAAAGGAACTGCTCCTCTGCTTGATGCGATTAATGATTTGATGCCTTGTCCGTCCGATCGTTCGCCTGTCTTGGCCAGAAAAGTCGACAGTGATGAAATTGTCGAGATTCAACCAACTGCAGATGCTCCTTTCACCGCTCTGGTCTTTAAGACCATGGCCGATCCCTATGCCGGTCGTCTAACGATCTTACGTATATTCAGCGGTGTCCTGCAAGGCGATACCTTCTACAACTCGACGAAGAAGACGACAGAACGATTCGGTCAATTATATGTTCTCGAAGGAAAAGAGCAGAAGCCGGTCGAAAGTGCCGGGCCGGGCATGATCATCGCTCTGACCAAACTGAAGGAGACAGCGACGGGGGATACCTTGTGCTATGCTGCAGATCCTTTCGTTTTAGATGCACCCGAACCACTTAAACCCGTAATCTCTTTTGCTGTAAGCGCCATAAAGGGTGACGAAGAAAAGGTCTTTTCCTCCATTACCAGGATGCTTGATGAGGACCTCACCTTACGTCTCACCAGGGAGTCGCAAACCAAGCAGGTTCTTTTGTCTGGTGTTGGTAGAGTGCATCTTGATGTGGTTGGCTCAAAAATTAAGAGAAAATTCGGGGTGCAGATGGAGTTAAGTACCCCCAAAATTCCTTATATGGAAACCATTCGATCGACAGCTCGAGTGCAGGGGAAACATAAAAAACAGAGTGGCGGCAGAGGGCAGTTTGGTGACTGCTGGATAGAGATCTCGCCTTTGCCTGGCGGTGGGTACGAATTCGAGGATAAAATTGTCGGCGGGGTTATTCCACAGCAATACCGGCCTGCGGTCGATAAAGGTATTCAGGAGGCGATGGAGAAAGGTGTTCTGGCCGGTTTTCCGGTTATTGACGTGAAGATTTCTCTGGTGGATGGATCTTTCCACAACGTCGATTCCTCTGAAATGGCATTCAAGATCGCCGGATCTCTAGCGTTTAAGAAAGGGGCCCAGGAAGCCGGACTGGTTTTGCTTGAACCCTATATGAATATGGAGATCAAGGTAGGTAAGGACAGTGTCGGCGATGTTATGGGCGATCTCAATTCCCGTCGTGGCAAGGTTATGGGGATGGATTCTGCCGATGGACTTGAGGTGATTAATGCCCAGGTGCCGCAATCGGAAATATTATCCTATGCAACAGATCTCACCTCGATGACCGGCGGGCTTGGTAGTTTCAATATCTCTTTTGCTCACTATGAAGAGGTTCCGGCGCAAATTGCCGAAAAGATCGTTGCTGAGGCCAATAAAGAAAACAATTAACCCCGCCAAAAAGCTTTGCGGGATTCTTTTTAATGCCCCTTGAGGGGTGTAAGTTCCTTCACGAAATAATTTTCTTGTGAAAAGCACAAGAAAATTATTTCTTAGTCACTAAAGGTAGAGTGCAGCTGCTATGCATGAAAATTATTCATTTGCTGTTCTGACCATGAGCGATAAAGGCTCGCGTGGGGAGCGGGAAGACACCAGCGGTGCTTATCTGCAGGAGAGATTGGCCAACGAAGGGTATCTCTTACAGTCGTACCAGGTGATTGCCGATAACAAACAGAAAATCATCGATAGTCTTATCGATCTTGTCGATGAACAAAAGATTTCTCTTATTGTCACAACCGGAGGAACAGGGGTTTCTCCATCGGATCTTACTCCTGAGGCAATGGCTCTGGTCATCGAAAAGGAGATACCTGGCATGGCGGAAGCCATGCGGAGTGCCAGTCTTGTGAAAACTTCGCGGGCAATGCTGTCGCGAGGCAAGGTTGGCATACGGAAAGAGAGTCTGATTATCAACCTGCCCGGTAGCTTAAAGGCAGTAAAGGAAAACCTGGAGGTAGTCCTGCCGGTTATTCCCCACGCCCTGGAAAAAATAAGAGGTGGAGAGAGTGACTGCGGTGCCGCATAAATAAAAAAAGGAGAGTGCCGCATTCTTAGCACTCTCCTTTTTTATTGCTTCTTCCTGCTGCTTTCTTATCGTATCTCAACCTGAGTGGTTTCTCCTTCATCCATTGGTGCAATTTCACCAATGACGTAGGCCTCTTCACCGACAGCCTCGAAGTGGTGTCGGATGTCTTTTGCTTTAGTCTCGTCGACGATAACCAAGAGTCCTATGCCCATATTGAAGGTGCGATACATCTCGTCTTGGGGGATAGCGCCAAGTCTCTGCAGGAATGGGAAGATAGGTGGCAGGGGCCAGGCTGTGGTATTGAGGACTGCTTTATAGCCTTTTGGTAAAATGCGCGGTATGTTGTCGATAAACCCACCACCGGTATTATGCACCATGCCGTTCAAAGGGTAATTTTTTAAAACATTGAGAACTGACTGCACATAAATTTTAGTTGGTTTCAACAGCTCTTCACCCAGCTCACAACCTAGTTCTTCGATATGCTGTCCGACATCCAACTTATGATCGGCAAAACATATTTTTCGTACCAGGCTATAGCCGTTTGAGTGCAGGCCACTGGAAGTCAGGCCGATGATCTGGTCGCCGGCGCGGATATCCGAGCCATCAATAATGGCGTCCCGGTCGACAATGCCGGTAACAAATCCTGCCAGATCGTAGTCCTTGTTTTGGTATAAACCGGGCATTTCAGCTGTTTCTCCACCAACAAGCGAACAGTGCGCCTGCCGGCAACCTTCAGCAATACCGCTAATAACCGCTTTGGCAATGGACATTTCCAGTTTTCCGACGGCGAAATAATCGAGAAAACATAAGGGGGTGGCACCACCCACCACAAGGTCGTTGACACACATGGCCACGAGATCGATACCGATGGTGTCGTGCTTGTTGCAGAGCTGAGCTATCGCAAGTTTTGTGCCTACGCCATCAGTTGAGTTGACGATAACCGGCTTTTTGTATTTATTGGTATCAATTGCAATATGTGAGGAAAAGCCACCGATACCACCAAGGACACCGCGCTGATGGGTGGTCGCAACAATTTCTTTGATTTCTTCAATGAATGCATTGCCTTTGTCGATATCTACACCGGCTTCGCTGTACTTACTCTTAGATGACTCGCTCATAGTAACAGATTGTGGTCTTTGTTATATTATTGGATGTGGAAATAGATCAAACCGTAGAAGTGTATGCAGAGCTATAATATTAGGGGCGATCTAAAAAAGCAATGCAATTGCACCATATCACAATAAATCTATCACAAAAGCAAAAGCTTTGTTAAGTGCAGGTTGAAAAAAAACTGCTGTTTTGTTAGATATCGCTCATATGAAATTATTGACACTTCTTATTGGTCTCGTATTGATTCTAGAAGGCTTGCCGTATGTGGCTGCACCAGAGGCAATGCAGGACTGGCTCAAAAAATTGAGTGGCATCAGGCCAGGCCAGTTGCGGTCTATGGGGCTCTTTGCGATGATAATCGGTATAATAATAATTTTTGTTGTGCAGAGAACCACTCTTTTCCTCTAGGAGCCTGTCGGGTTATAGCAATTTTTGCCCAGATCAAGGCGTTGCTTGAAAATTAAGCGGAGCCATATAATTAATATTGCGAGCATTAATTTTTCACTAACAACGAAGAGATGGGGAAAAAGGGCATAATCCGACAGACTCCTAGCGGGATCTCTGGTCACATTGTAACAGGATAACCGTTAAGGTACACCCTCACTATTCCAATTGTCAGTTGCACGTTTATAGATGTATCTTTCTTTCCCTTTTGTTTGAGCCACAGGGAATTGCAAGACCGCAGAAAGGTATGTTCCGCTGAACCTTGATGTATTAACGATGTAACATGCTACGGTAGAAAGTATGGAAAATAGCAAAAAAACAGAGCTTATCGGCAATGAAGGGATAGTCATCCTCGATATGATCAGACGCTTAAACAGGCGCGGGGCGACTGAGCATCTCATGAAGCTCATCCAGAAAACCCATCCTGCCGACATGGCCTGGGTGTATCGGCATTTGACAGACTCCGAAAGGTTAGCTGTCTTCAATATTATCGTTAAAACAGGCTCAGTTGGGGAGTTCTTGAGTGAACTTGATGACCTGTTGGTTACCGCCCTCGTCGAAGGGCTTACCCCGCAGTATATGGCGGAGGTTCTCTCGGAAATGCCTTCAGACGATGCTGTTGACATCCTGGAAGTGCTTTCCGACTCCATCGCCGATGAAATTAGAGAACACATGGATCAGAAGGATCGGGATGAAGTTGAGGAACTTCTGCAGTATGATCCTGAGACCGCTGGTGGACTGATGTCACCCGATTTCATGTATCTCGACGAGGAGATGGTGGTCAGTGAGGCTATAAAAAGCGTGCAGAAACGAAGTGAAGAAAAAGAGATGGTTTTTTATCTCTATATCACTCATGGCGACCACAAGCTGTCCGGAGTCGTCTCACTCCGGGAATTATTGATGCATCCCGAAGATAGAAAACTTAAAGAAATTATGAACCCCAATGTCATTTCGGTGACAACCGACACAGATCAGGGGGAAGTTGCCCACGTTGTTGCGAAATACAATATCCTGGCAGTGCCCGTGGTGGACTCAAATTATATACTGGTCGGCATTGTCACTGTTGATGATATTATTGACGTTATCCGGGAGGAGGCTACTGAGGATTTTCTGCAGATGGCAGGGGCAGGAAAGGATAGGGATATTTTACTGAAATCAACGAGAGAAAGCGCTTTTATCAGAGCTCCCTGGCTCTTGGCTTCATGGATAGGTGGGGTGATGGCCATGCTTATTATCGGCTCTTTTGAAAAAGAACTGTCCAAAATGATAGCACTGGCCTCGTTTATTCCGGTTGTTATTGGTATGGGGGGCAATATTGCCACCCAGTCTTCTACTATTATGGTGCGAGGGATTGCTACCGGCAGAATAAATCTTGATGAATCCTATCGAGTGGTTTTGAAAGAGATGCGGGTGGGGCTCATTCTGGGGCTCATCTACGGGCTGTTTCTTGGTATTGTCACCTTCCTTGGCTTCTCGGAATCGGCATTACTTGGTGTGGTCGTCGGCCTGTCGATTTTCTTTTGTATGGTGATGTCAGCTACCCTGGGAACGATAATCCCCCTTATCTTCAAGAGATTTGATATTGATGCAGCGATTGCCACCGGTCCTTTTGTTACTACCTCTATTGATATCCTCGGCGTTTTAATGTTTTTTTTCATTGCCAAGCTCTTCCTCGATCTGTAACAGCTTGGCATCATGCAGTACTCTGATAACATTATCTTGTATTCCGGCAGTGGTTCTTGTCGGTTATTTGTTAGGCTGCTCATTTTTTCCGAGTTTTTTGAGACTCTGGCGTGACTCAATATTTCTTGATCTGGCCAGTTCGCGCATGTCTTTGGTCTTGTCCGATTCGTCGATGATTTCCCGGCCGACAATTTCTTCAAGCACGTCCTCCATAGATATGACCCCGGTCATTGTCCCGTATTCGTCAACGACGACAAAAAGATGTTGCCTCCTATCGAAAAAATCGATGAGGATGCGATGGAGCGGGGCAGTTTCCGGGACAAAATGGGCAGGTCGTTTAAAGCGAGACAAAGTTAACTTATTTTTCCCTTCCGCGGCGGCTTGCAGCACATCCTTACGCATGACAATACCCGTTACATTGTCAGGTTCCCGGTTATAGATGGGGATGCGGCTGTGACTGCTCAACTCGGTCAATGTGGCCATAGCATTACCGACAGTTATATGTTCATTTATAGAGAATGTGACCGTCCGTGGCGTCATTACCTGCCGAACAATCTTATCTTTCAAATCGAGTATATTGTTAATAACCTTCGCTTCATTTTCTTCGATATCGCCTGATTGTCTGGAAAGAGCGGCAATAGTCTGTAATTCTTGAGAAGATATAGTGTCCTCAGCGCGTGCAGGTAGCAATTTGGTCACTGATCTCGACAGCCAGACTATCGGCTTGAGCAGGAAAACCATTGCTCGTAAAGGATAGGTGATAATCGGTGCAAGCTTGTAGGCATAGGCAACCCCGAGGGTTTTCGGAAATATTTCGGAAAAAACAAGAATTGTCAGGGTAAAAACACCAGAAAAAAGAATAAGGTGTTCGTCACCGAAAAGTCTCGCTGCAGCGGCACCGGCAACGGATGCGCCAATCGTGTTGGCAATGGTATTGAGAGTAAGTATTGCGGTTATGGGCTCTTCTATATCCGCACGGAGATTCTGCAGGTGTTCAGCCGCGGCATTCCCGCTTTTTTTTAACATCTCCACCTGGCTTGCGGTAACGGTATACAGTACGGCCTCGCAGACAGAGCAGAGTGCGGAGACAGTTATGGCAAGGGTTACTGAAATAATTAATGTGTGCAGCACTGGAATGTAACCTCAATAGGTTTGCCCGATCCTGAACGGCAGAATGTGCAGAGATCAGAGTAATAATTGAATTGAAAACAAAAAAATTAAATATACAACTATTCTCGTTCGATATTTGCATTATATTGTATAGGACCGGATGCTAAAGAGCGAGAAAATAAAACATGATAAGGGTGGAGCATGAAGATCGCAAAAATAGTGATGTCACAAAAAAAAGTTGAGGAATATTCAGGGCAATTACTGGTTATTTTTGTTGCCCGGCATAAGGATGGTGCGCTTGTCTGCGATACGCTCCCTGACCTGACGGTGCAATGGTTGCAGGATTTAAAAGAGTTCACCGGCAAAAAAGAGCAATCTCTTCTTCTGTACCCTGACCTTGGTAGAGCTGAAGGTGTACTGCAATGTAAAAGACTTCTGCTGCTTGGTCTGGGGGACATGGATGAGTTTGTGCAGTTTGACGAGACGCGGGAGATGCTGAGAAGTGCCGGCGGAACCATAGCCAATCAGTGTCGGCAAAACAAGATTGAAACAGTTGCTATCTCTATCCCTGATTTTGCTGGGTTGGAAACAGATGTTGTCGGGGAACATGTGACTGAGGGGACCCTTCTCGGGGCCTACCAGTTTTTAAAATATAAGAAAAAAGATGACGATACCTATTCTGGTCTCAAAAAAATCGAATTATTTTCTCGTTCTGGCAGATCTCAAATCGGCAAAGCTGCCGACAAAGGTCGCAGCAGTGCTCTTGCCGCCTGCGTTGCCCGGAATATGGCCAATGAACCAGGGAATAGCTGGACGCCAGGTCATTTCGCCAAATATGCGCAGAAAATGGCCAAACAGCTGAACCTACGTTGTACTATTCTGGAAAAATCGGCCATGGCAAAACTTGGCATGGGCGGGATCCTGGCAGTCAATAAAGGTTCGGAAGAACCGCCAAAGCTCGTAATCCTTGAATATAATCCTGAAAAAAATTGTGATACGGTGTTACTGGTCGGCAAAGGGCTCACCTTTGATTCAGGTGGGATCAGTCTTAAACCGGCTCAGGGAATGATGGACATGAAGTATGATATGTGCGGAGGGGCGGCCGTTCTTACGGCTATTGAGGCCATCGCCCGAGAAAAGCTGAAAGTAAATGTGGTAGCTCTCGTGCCATCAACAGACAATATGGCAGGAGGTGGAGCCGTAAAGCCTGGTGATGTTATAACGCATTATGGTGGCATTACCTCGGAAATAGAGAATACGGATGCGGAAGGTCGTCTTATACTGGCTGATGCACTGGCCTATGGCATAGAAAAATTCCAACCCTCCTGCGTTATCGATCTGGCAACTCTTACCGGCGCAGTTATCATTGCCCTTGGTCATCACTACTCTGGATTGTTGAGTAATAGTGATATTCTGGCTGAAAAACTGCTCGAAGCCGGCAGGGTATGCGGCGAACCACTCTGGCGCCTGCCATTGGGTAAAATGTTTGCCAAACAGTTGGAATCAAAAGTTGCCGACACCAAGAATACCGGTGGCAGGCCGGCAGGTTGCATTACTGCGGCGGAGTATTTACATCAATTTGTCGGTGAGATTCCCTGGGCTCATCTGGATATTGCCGGAACAGCTTGGGATTTTACGGAAAAAACATATATTCCTAAAGGTCCATCCGGTGTCGGAGTAAGGACTTTAATTGAGTTGCTCAGGCGATGGGAGAAAGGATCGTTGACGAAGGCACCTGCGTAATTGCCGCTGAAAGATTATCAGGATACGAATTCAGTATAACAGGAGGCTGAGAACAGAAATGAATTGGAGTAATATTGCGTAAGGTCTTAATAATCGATAATGAAGGCCTCGTTTGCAACCATAAGGCAATCCAATCCTGCTCTCGCCGGGATGTTAGTTACCGGGCTCACGAACTCGGACCGAGTGATTGACGCTATAAATAAGGGGTTGAGCAGGGTTTGTAAAAAGCCACTTGCTGTGCCTCAATTTATCCAGGTAGTCCGAGAGACCTTGGAAATTACCGAACATCGGGAGAATGTGACCCGAATGAAAATATTGTTGCCGTTCTATTCTCTGGGCCAGAAATTCATTGCTGCAGAAAGTGAGCAGGAAATCTACGAGGAATTAGCCGATGCCGTAGCTCGGGAGGTGGGCGTTCCGTCTGTGTCTGTGATGATGTTCGATGAAGACGCAAATTTATTAAAAGTACTGTCACCTTTCGTGGTCTTATCGCTCGGTATGTTAAAGCGTTGGAGATAAAACCCGGTGAACGGATCGCCGGTAAAGTTTTTCAGACCCCAAAACCGATTGTTCTCAATAAAGTGCAGTAATCTGGATAACATGTTCTCTATTAGAGCTGAAAACAATATGCTACTGCGAGGAATGCAGTCGGAAGTTGCGGTCTATTCATTGTCCGCTCATTATGTAAAATAAACGATGCGTGTAATTCTAAACCGGCATTTTGGGGGATCAGGAGTTATGCGGCAAATTCAACGATCCATGTACTCCCGTCGATAGTAATCTCATCCAGATGCCGAAGCTGTTTGCCCCGTCTGGTTTCGGGAAGGTTGTTTACCATGACTTCCCCGTTGCGGATCCTGAGTTTTGCTTCAAATCCGTCTTGAACAAGATCTGCGAGCTTCAAAAATTGACCCAGCCGAATCGGCAGGTTCGTTACCTTTATTGTTTTTTTTTGGGTAGACATATTTTATGATCTCCAGTGAGTATACAGGTTGCTCAGAGCGGGTGGTGATTGTAAAATTATTCAAATAAATCAATTATTATGGTATGAATTCTAGTACATTGTTTGTTGTTGATTTATTTATTTCGTTCATGTATTACGAATGCGGACCTGACAGGATGTGTACCTATATACATAAAGAACAGCTGGAAATCACGTTTAATAATTTTACAAGGGGGTTGTAGCTATGCAGATGAGGCAATTAAAATCAGTTGGAAGAAATATCGGCAGTATATTTGGTGTATTGCTGTTGCTGGGAATGTTGAGTGGATGCGCGCAGACTATGCTTGGCGGAACCGGATCCAGCAGCCTCCCTGCATCTGATGGTCTGGCTCCAATGACCAACATGGTGGAGAGCTATGGTGACATCGAATTACCTCTTGAAATGACCCTGATAACCGATAGAAGTATAGGGATGAAGACGGATTCCTTCCAGGGCGGCATTCACACCTATAGCGGTCGGGTGCAGGCCGCTTCACTCAAAGACTTTATTCTCGGCTCAATGCGTAATAATAAATGGAAACTGGTCGGCGAGGCTTCTTATAAAAATATTATGCTTGTCTTCACCAAAGCTAACAAAACATGTATGGTTGTTTTATCTGAGGGCATAGGTGGAACATACGGTAAAACTGAGGCAGTTTATTACGTTACGATTGATTTGACTTTGGGTGCTCAAAATAAAGGTTTTGGTACACCTACTAATTAGTAAATATTCCCAGGCGGGAGAGGATGACATCCTGTTCCTCCATAAAATGAAAGTACAAAAAAACCACCTAGCAAGAGTATTGCTAGGTGGTTTTTTTGTACTTTGTGCTATTGGTACCGAGCTAAAATTTTGATATTAAGAGATAAAAAGTGGGGCACTCCTTGTCGATATTTACTTCAGTTAACTGAGCAGATAATCTAACGCTTCTTCATCTGTGAGTCCTGCTTCACTCGATTGGAGAAAGTTTCTTGTATCACCGAAATACCAGTAACGCTCTTTAGTCGTTGTATCATTGACGGGGGCTGCTCCTGTTTTACAGCTTGCAGTTAAACTTTGTTCTCTCGCCATTATCCTGATTCTTGAGTTTGCTATTTTAGCTTCTCGTTTTCGGTCTGAAAAGGGTGTACTGGGCTTTAGGATTTCATCAATCATACCCAGTAAAAAGAATTTTTTCTGAACGGCTATAACCTTCTCATCCATAGTGAAGAAAAACTCTACGGCCTCTTCCTTCAGAATGTCAGCTTTAACACCATCGTTGTATGTGAGATCACAATATACGATAATCCATTCACGCGCACACACTCGACACTTTAGAAACTCCTTATGAGCTCTATCTCTAGATTGCGCGGGCATTTTGCTGGTAATGCCCTGGACGTATTTATCGAGCTTGGCTTTCATATTTTCCAGTTCTTCAACATCCATCTCTGAGAGAGTTGCTGCCATCCCTCTAAGGTATTCCAGTATTGCGTTAATTGATGCTCTATCCATGGTATTGTCTTTAGGTTAGATTATTATAATATCCACTGTCGTAGAGTGTTCACACTGCTTTTTAGCGTCCGTTCCTCAGTCACGGTAGAGTAATACTGTTGACTTGGTTTGACTTCGTGTTACGATCATGGGGCGCCACTTGTCGAATATGTCATGTACTGACCTGGTAGAACAAACTTTTCAACATACCATTAATGTCAAATCCTTTCATCACACTTCCTGGCAAGTTCCAGGTAAAGCAATGCAGGAACTAAAATACTTAACGGGATATCCGGAACACCTGACGAACCAGGTACAAGGAATGATTGCCAACAATACCTTGGCTGATCTGTTGTTGAAAAAGTACCCTTCAACACACGGAATTAGTACAGACAAGGCTCTGTACGATTATGTCATTACTATAAAAAATGAGTTCATGCATAAAACGCAACCTTTAAGCAAGGTACTCTTTGATACGAAAATCCAGATGGAGAACCAAGCCTTGGGCGTGCATAAATTTGTGTCGCGTGTACAGGGTAAAAAGCTTAAAGCTAAGAATGAGATCCGGATTGCCTCCACTTTTAGGAGAGCTCCGGAACCATTTTTACGTATGATTGTCGTCCATGAACTGGCCCACCTCAAAGAGAAAGATCATAATAAAGCGTTTTACAAGCTGTGTACATACATGGAACCAGCATACCATCAGCTGGAATTCGATATAAGACTTTACTTGACACAATTCGATCTTTCCGGATCAATCTACTGAGGTACTGTCAATTATTATGTGCGAAATTGTTCCATGCCATCTTTTTCAAGAACGGCACATTCTTTTGCATTTTCCCAACAAGCTTTGACCGCCACTGCAATTCCATTTTCAGTGAAATTAAGGCCAGGAGACGATGGCACACCTTTTTTCTGGATGAAGCAGAAAAGATCGAGCGCACATCATCTTCCGCTTCTTTCTTTATTTTTTGGCGGACCTCAAATACCCTCTCTTAGGAAAAACGCCTTTCTTATACCTCAGAAATTTGCACGCAATTATACGTAACCGTTCACCGGAAAACCGCTAAATCCTGAATGATCTCTGAACTGTAGGCGTTCATCAGTGCCGGAGATGCGCGAAAGAGGTCATTAAACTGTGCTATTGGTACGTTTAATGGCTGATGACAAAACAGATTCGGTGCTGGTGAACGCTT